>DATKYS010000094.1 GCA_035528375.1 bacterium | reverse complement strand
GCGCGACGGAATCCACCACGGGAGGTGGATGCTCAAAAAGAGCAAGTCGAGGAAACGGTCTGTGTTCTCCTCGGTGAGCACCTTACGGAGTGTCTCGAGGGTGATCTGCCGGGCGCCCGTGAGGACGTTCGGGACTTCGTTAGTCATGGCGGAACCTCCAGGCATCGGTGAATGCGTCGGCTTCTTGTATTCGCTTCATTTCGAGGTAATTGGCGGCGTTGTACGAAATCGTCAGGAACCCGAGCAACCCGAGGAATTGCCGGCCGGCCGGCCCGAGCTCCCGTCCCTCCACGGCCGCCCACAACAGGAAAGGCCCGACAACGAACACGTCCAGGAGTCGGACCCCTTGAGCTTTCACGGGACCAACCTCCACGCCCCGTCCCCGAGCTCGGACTGACTGAGTACCTCGAGGGTGTGCTTCGCGGCCTCGGCGCCGCCGAGGCGGAAGGCCAACCCGACGTATGCCCAGGCATTCGATACCGGGGCCCCACCTTCCTCCCACCTCCCGAGCGTGCGCGGATGGACACCTAAGCCGTAGGCTACGCGCGCTTGAATGACCATCCCACCGCCCGACCACGTCCGGGTCGGGAGTGATTCGCGGAGCGCTTGCATTACTTCGGCCGGCACCATGGGCGTGGCCCGGTCGGTGCGCTTGGGTACCTTCTTGCGGGGCGGGCTCATGATCCCCCTCCGGTCCGCTCGAGCTCGAGGGCGGGCCGCGCGCGGATGTCACATTCCCGGGAACAAACCAGCGGCGCACCCCGAAAGGGCCGATACATGTAGAGGTAGCGCCGGCCGTCTCCTTTGATCCGCGCCGACTTGCCGCAACCGACACAGATAATTCCCTCTTTGACGAACGCGCGGCGCCTCACCACGTCGGCGCTCATAGCAAGTCTCCCGGCTCGGTTCCTGTAAAGATCATCAGAGCCACGAGCCACATGAAAAGGGCGCCCAATAGATACACGCCGGCGGCGCCATCGAGGGGCTCGTACCAGCCCCAGGCCGCGAACAATACGCCCGCGGCGAGAAAGATCCCGGCCCCTGGTCCATCGAACTTCCCGCGGTTGTAGTTGGTCATGGCGCGACCCTCCGGAGGAACCGAGGCACAAAGCAATCCTCGAGCTCCCCCGTCCGTCGGTTGAGGTGACGCCGGATCCCGCCTACGTCGTGCGCTAGCTCGAAGTCTGAGGCCACGGCCAAGGCTTCGAGGTTGAGCGGAGTCCGGTGGTGGACGGCCGCTAGGTCCATGAGAGTACTCTTCCGGCCTTCGCCGGTCTCTCCGTCCCTCTGCTGCATGGCCTCCCAGCGCCGCGCAATAAACTCCGCGACTAGGCGCTGTCGTGGACTGAACTTCGCGAACTCCACCGGGGAGCCTTCCCATCGTAGCATTTTCCGCCTCCCATCCATGCGGCCCCGACCAGCGCGGGGCCCGGCGCCCTAATATGGCACCGTGCCGGGCCCCGCGCCAGCAATTGGGATCCCACCAGGTCGGACCCGGAGGTCCGATTAGGAGATCAGCGAATGCGGGAGAAGGGCGGTCAACCGGACCTGCGGCGCGGCGACACCGGACCCGACGGCCACCGACTTGGTGACCACGATGTTGACCGCGTCGATGGTGGTGACGGCCCAGAGCGACAGCCCCGCCTGCACCTGGAGGAGCGGGCAGAGGGCGACCACCACGGGGACGGCGCCGAGCCCGTGGGGGATGTTCCCGGAAGCGGCGTCGGCGTCGGCGTCCGCTTGGATGTCCGCCACGAACGCATACGTTCCGGCCAACACCGGGGTGATGGTAAATGCCATGGTGCTACTCCTCTCTGACGCGGTGGTGAAGTAGGGTGGTGAGGAAGAGGAGTGCGAGGCTCCCGATTAGCCACGCGGGCAGCGCGCGGCTGACGGTGACGGTCACCCCCTCAACCTCTATCGGATCCTCAATGCCTCCGGTGTGGCCGCCCCATCCGGGAACCGGCGTGTACTGTCCGACGCCGGTTTCCACGAAGGCCGCGGAGTCGGCCTTAGCGAATTGCTGTTGCATGTCGGCGATCGGTGCCATGTGGATATGTTCTCCCTGATGCCCCGGAATCGCCGGTTCGTAGATCCACCGGCCGATGTAGTCCCGCCACGGCTGGCTCGTGCCCCAGGCGAAAACGTCGGTCAAGTCCGCGTTCGGCGTGATGAAGTCCACCGTACCGCCCGCGGGGTGGGCTCCGGTGCGAAGCAGGCACCCGTCCCGCCACCATTTCCATGAGGTGACCACGACGGGCCCCCACCGATCCCGGACCGGCTGAAGGACCCGCTCCGCAGTCTCGCGAAGTCGAGCGATGTCCGCCGGGCTGGCGTGCCGCCAGCACGGCATTTCCTCGAGGGTGAAGTTTCGGGCAAGGACCGTCACGAGCTACCGCGCCCTCCGGAGTGTGGGGAGCAGGAGCAGGGCACCGAGGGCGAGGATCGGAGTCCACGGGATCGGCGCGGCCGCCGGGATACCAGCTCCAGGAGCTCCACCGTCTCCAGGAGCTCCACCGTTGCCCGGGGGCGGCTCGTGGTTGGACTGGAACAGACACTTTTGGAGCGCAGCATCCCACACGTACCCGGACGGGCACTCCCCGGGCGTGGTCGGTTCCTCCGGCGGGAGCTCGGGGGGCTCGGCCGGCGCGCCGGCCTCCCAGGTCTCCACGACGTAGATCCCGTAGCCTGCGGCGGCGCCGTAGACGGTGACGGGTCCGCCGAAGGAATAGAGCTCGAACGCGGCCCTCGAGCCGGGATCCGCGGCGTACTGAAGGTTGAAGTTGTGGCCCGGTACCGAAAACCGGAGCTCGCCGGACGCCATGACCTGGAGCTGGCCCGTGATGCTCGGCGCATCCCAGGGCAGGGCGTAGCTACCGAGTCCGGAGGGCCGGCCGCATCCCTGGAAAGCGTACATGTCGGAACCTCGCAAGAATGAAAGAGACCGTCCTAGGTCGTGAGCTCCACACCGTCCCGGGTGAAGGATCCGGTCCTTATGCGCCAGTAGGCGAACCGGATCCCGTTGCCCGCGCCCAACGTCCCGTGGCGCAGGGCAAGTTGCATGACGTTCGTGGCCGCCGGGTTCCACCAGCACCCCCCGGCGAGGTTGGTGAACCGCAGTTGAGTCGCACCGGGGAGTAGCTGGCCACCAACGTACACGTCTACGGTAGCGTCCCGCGCGCCCGATCCTCCGGTGATGAAGAAATCAAAGCTCTGCCAGTCGCCGGCGGCCGGCGGGGCAGGGATGGCGACTTGGGTGAGCACGCCACCGGGGCCCGGTGTGGTGGCGTCGTATGCGGTGAAGTTGAGTCCGCCCGCTCCATTCCCGAAGATCCCGAACCCGCCGGCGTTCGCCACCACACCGCCACCGAACCCCGGCCAATTCTGGACCAGGAGAGCGGCCGGACTGTTGATTACCGCCACCCCGGATGCGCTGGTCAAGATAGCGCCAGCGTCGGGGGCGAGGGTAAAGCTGATCCACACCGCCCGTTGATGGGGAAGGGTAGTGACCCCGGGAGGGAAGCTGACAGCGGGCCCGATGGCGGGGAAAAGCGGGATGTTTCCCCAGGTGTGGCAGAGGATCGCGGCGACCGTCTCCCAGCGCTCGGCGAACATGCCGCGGTACCGGCCCGTAACGCGCGTTGCCCCTCCGCCCGCCTGATCGAAGCTTTGGAGGTCGCGGCTAAGCGTGGTGGTGACTTGCGCCGTCACGAAGGTTTGCCCGCCGATCATGGCGCATTTCCCACTCTCCGCCCCGGCAACCTGGTTGTGACGCCACGGCCATTGAATGTCGAGCGCCCAGCTTGGGGTGGGGCCCTGGAGAATGACGGTGGAGGGCATCGGGCGAGCTCCCTAGATGTCCCAACCGGCGCGGCTCGCGTCGGCTAGTGCGCTCGGCACGATCCACCCGTGAAGGATCGCGCCCACGTTGTAGGCGCCACCGTCCAGGACGGTAACCGACACCTCCACGGTCCGGCCCGGCTGCACCTCAATGTAGACTTCCTCAGGCCCCCAGGACTGCGCCCATACTGCGATTACCGCGGGGAGTACCGGAATCCGCTGCCAGCCCGGAACGGGTGTTCCGTCCACCCGGACCGTGAAAGCGATGTCCGAGGTCCCGAGCACTTGCTGTACCTGGAGCACGAGCGACCGGATGTAGGCAACCGATCCCTGAGGTACCAGAAAGGCAGTTCCGGGCAGCACGGCCGGCGTGGTGGCCACACTCGCGCCGGCGACGTTCCCGCCCACGATGAAGTCCTGACCTTGCGGCGGCTTTACCTCATTGACCGGGGGAACCGTCCGGACGAACCCGGGCAGAGCTCCACCGCCAGCTCCCCCGCCCCCGAAGGGCAACGGCGCGGCTCCACCTCCCGGGCGAGCTCCGCCCCGTGCGGCCTCTTCGGCCGTGGCGAGGAATTGCGGCGGGGTCTTCCAGAGCTCGGGCATGGTCAGGTGTTAAAGATGTTGATTCCGCCGAACGACAGCCGCACCAGGTACGCGGTCGCACCGTAGGACGCAGCGGAGACGGTGATGATGGAGCCGCCCGAAACGAGCCGGGGCGCGACGAGCCCGCCCGAGCCCGCATTCGGGTTCGTCAAGCTTCCGATGATCGCAGCCCACGGCATGGCGCCGTTGGTCAGATCATCTCCGCTGGAGAACCGCACCCATGCGGTCAGCGACGGATCCGGAACCGACACGTCGGGCGCGGCGACCGTGTACACGCGCCCCACGATCTCCATGAGCAGGAACGCGGCCACATTCTGGAGCGGCGTCGTGAGGTCCGCAGCGCCGCCGACGCCGATGGCCGCCGCGGTTGTGATGGGCGTATAGTACGGCCGCAGCGTCCGGCCCCGGTACTCCGGCGGAATCCACGACAGCGCCTCAGCGAGATTGATCATTTTCGATCCGCCTTGCGGATAAGGTTCGCATTCACCGACCTACCCCACCCGGCGCCGCAACCGGGCGGGTTACTCGCGGGGCTTCCGGTTTCCCGGACGGCGTCCCCTTCATCGGCGCCTCAGCGCCTTCGTAGTACCGATACCGGACCGACCCGGCGTCGCGGGCGGTGGAGGCGGCCCGGTGTGGATGGGCACACCGGACACTTACGGCCCTGCAAACCGTTCTGGCCTCTCACCGCCCGCTTTCCTTACCGGATCTGCCGATAGTACGTCCCGTGCATGGCCAGCTTGAGCGCCACGGTCGCCGTGAGCGCCACCGCGGCGGGCCAGCGGATCTGCCAGGAAAACGCCTGGAGCGGGAGAATGAGGATGGACGGATCACCGTCCGGGCCGATGCCCATGCACCGGCCCTTCCCGATGAACCCGTTGTTCCCGTACTCCACGGCCGTCCGGGTGCTGAATCCCGTCGGCCCGCCAGCCGCGGGAACCGTGGCGAGCGAGAAGTGGCAGTACGGCTTCCCGGAATACAGGAACTCCATGAACGGCGACTGCCCCGCGGTGGTGCCGTAGAGGAGGGCGTACATGTCCCTGAGCCGGGGGAAGTCCCCGGGCTCGGCCGTGATGACATCGAGCGTCACCACGCGGGGCGCGAAGAAGTCCGGGTTGGGGAGCTGCCCGGCCGCCTTCATGTTGGTGACGAACCCGTTGTTCACGTCGGCGGCCGTGAAAAAGGTCAGATTCTGGGTGACGGTGGTGACGTAGGGCTGGGTATCGTAGAGCTCGAACTCCAGCGCCTCCATGTTCCCCTTGACCGCCCCGGGGGTGCCGATACTGCTCAGCTCCTCCATGGTGTGGGGGATGACCAGTCCGTGCATGTGTTTCTCCTCGAGGTTGAACGTCAGAGGTTACTGGAAATACTCGATGCCCGAGCCGGGCGGCGAGGTCTGCCATCCCCGGAGCATCAGGGCCCGTCCGGGCTTGCGAGCGAAGGCCGGCAACGCACGGCGCGCGCCCGTGAGCGGGCGTCGGACGTAGGATCCCATGGTCCCACTGACGGCCGTGGAGATCACCGGGAGGTTGGCGCCGGCGATCATGCTCTCCATCGGGGCGGCGAGCCCGCCCGCGAGGACCATGCGCGCCACGTCCGGACCGGCGAACATGTCCGTGACCCAGCCCAGGGCGACGGCGAGCGCGGCCTGAATGGCCAGGCCCGTATTCCCGGCGGTGGGGAGACCCACCACGCCGGGCAGCGCGCGGACGGCGACCTTGCCGCCGATCACCTCCACGGCGCCAAGGGCGCCATCCACGAGCATTCCGACCAGGTCGGTGCCGAGCCCGTCCGGGTTGCGGCGCCGGCGGCCATGGCGGGGCAGGAAGCGGCCAGAGGCGGACCGGGGCGCACTACGCGCCGCCTTCCGAGCCGAGGCACGACGGCGGGGCTTGGCCGGGTTGGCCGGGTTCTGGCGGCGGCGACGGTGCGTCCCGCCCTTGACGAAACGTCCCCGCTTATCGCGGGCGGGCTTGCTGGCCATGATCTCACTCCTACTTGGAGGATTGACGAGGAACCTCACAGATCCCGCCAAATGCGCCGGCGGGGATGAAAAAGACGGACACTCCCGTCCTCGAGCGCTTGCATCCGGACGCCTCCCCGGAAGGTGTGCGTGTACGGCTCGCCGTCGTCGTCGTGGACGTAGTCGAGAGACAACACGCGGCGACTCCAGAGCCCGTCCGGTTGCGGGTTCGCTCCTAAAATCATGAGCTGCGGGTTTTCGGACGGAGGCAGGCAGGGATTGGACCGGCGCCGGCCCCGTTGCATGTACCACAGAATCCCGAAGACCGCGGCGGCCCCCAGGACGGTCCCTATCCCGAGTCCACCGAGGACCGACATGTCGGGCATCGGGCCCGCGGCGTCCATGAGCTCGAGGGCCTCCGATGGGGTGAGGGTGCCCGCTTCGATCATGTCGAGAATCTTGGCTTGTGCGGCATAGGAGCGGAAAACCCACGCCACGATTAGGGCCAGGGCCACGAGCCCCGCCAGGATCGCCGGCGGAATAATGACGGCCCCTAGCCCGATGAATCCCCGGGATTCTTCGATCCGCTTGGCGGTTCTCGCCTGGACCCGAATCAATAGGGCGATTTCGTCCACCGAGGCGCGCGCCTCTTCCTTTTCCCGACTCGGCGGCAACGTGGCCGCGAGACTGGCGGCCCGATGCTGCAAGGCCAGTAATTCGGGGAACATGTCCCGGAAGCGAACCCACGTCGATTTGAGGTAGAGAACGGGATCCGTGCCGCTTGAGGGAAGTCCCGCGGCCGCCATTGCGGAAGGGTACGCGTAGCTCATGGGCGCCCCCTGCGCTGGGAAGCGATGAGAGCGACGGCGAGCCCACCGAGAATCCAAAGTGCGCCGCGGCCGGGGACGCCAACCGTGGAGGGTGCCGGAGCTCCCGGAGCTCCCGGAGCTCCCGCCGGCGTGGTGGGCATCAACCCGGTCCCTTCCGGCGTGGTGCTTGGATACTCCGTGGACGGCGGCCCCAGCTCGCCCGTTGGGGTGACCCCGTACCCACGGGAGCCCGTCGCCTCGATATACGCATCCTGGACGGTCACCAGACCGGCGACCGGGTCCCATGTGCCCGTCACCATGAGCGCGGGGCCTTGCGGGGCGTACGTGGCAAGCCAGGTGGCCGCGGCCGGATCAGAGCCCGCGGCGATCTTGTACGTCTTTCCGTCGGCCCCGTAGAGCGTCGCGTTTTCCGGGATCCCTTGGCCGGTGACATGGACGGTTGCGATCTGCTCACCCGTCCACGGTGGCGTAGGAGCTGGCGCGGGCGTGGGCTCCGCTGGCGCCGGCGCGGCCGGCGCCGCGGGATAGATGTCCGTGACGTATGAAGGGAGGTTCGAGGGGTCCGGTCCCGTTGTCGTGGCGAACTCGTTTGCGCCCAGGCTTCCGGCCCCACCGTTCGAGAGCATCCGACCGTCAGAGAGCAGGAACCCCCCGAATACAACGCGCGCCTTGCCCGCTTCGCCGTAGGTCTTGATGAGGCTCTCCACGCTTCCCCATGCCGGCGTGATGTTGACGAGCGTCACCGTTTTGCCCGGCTGGTCGTCGGGCGAAATGATGATGGAATGTCCATCGGGCGACGCGTGCCAGGCGCCGCCGGCCACATAGTAGCCGAGCGCATACACGGGCTCCGCACCTAACCCACCCCCGCGGCGCCCGTAGCTCATGGGGTCCTCCGGAGGGCGAAGAGGGCAATGACTCCCACAATGGCGGCGGGCCCGATCCACGACGGAACCGCGGCCGGCTCCGCACCATTTACCAGCTCCTCACCCGGCCCCGTCCCGTCCGGGGGCGCCCCGGATTCCGGGGGCGGCTCCGCACCGTCCACCACTTCGGCCGGCTGTTGGACTTGTGCGTAGAGCGTTTCGATGGCCGCGGCGGCGGCCTGGCTCGGCGCATCGTAGGGGGTGCAGTCGGCGCCGCCGTGGGCCTCAGCCACGAGATAGCCGGCGAGATTGCGGAGACTTGCCGGCGGCCACCAGCGGTAATAGCTCCGCATACTGATACTGGCCTTGGCCGCCTCGGATTGTTCGAGTGTCGAGCTCTTGAGAAGTTGGAATACATCCCACACATCATAGGGACCGATGCAATGCACGATCCCGTTTAGAGCGTCGTGGGCATAGGTCGAAACGTCCATCAAGCGCGCTTCTTCGTCGGGCTCATGAGGAACCAGATCCCGAGCCCCAGCGCGGCGAGGACGGGGAGCCCGGCCGTGAGCGTGCCGCCAGTCAGCTCGGGGAGGCCCGGGATCATGGACGGGGCTTCCGCGGCGAGACTCCGGATCGCCTGCGCGGCGAGTCGGCTTTCGTTGTCCGCCGCGGTGCAGTCACGGCCGCCATGCGCTTCCGCTACCAGCATCCCGGCGAGCGAGGGAAGATCAGCCGGCGGGAACTTCCGGTACCAGGACCGGGCGGCGATGCTCATTCGGACGCGGGCGATCTGCTCCGCGGTGGCCTTGGTGAGTAGGGCGTAGACTTCCTCGGGAAAGAACGGGCCCGAGCACATGATTACGCCTTGCTGCGCCCCGAGCCAGAAGTCGTCTTCATCGGCGACGTTGTCCAGGCCGAGCTTTCTCCCGAGCCAGCCCAACGCGCGATCCCACCACGCGTCCCCATAGGTCGGATAGGGGCCCGTGTACGTCGGGGGCATGGCGGTGTCGGGCCCGGGGAGGCCCGGATAACTCGCGGTCGGCGGAAGGCTCTGAGTGCCGGGGTAGACCGGGTAGCCGGACGGGTAGGCATACATTATCGGGCCTCACAGGATCAGCGTAAGCTCTTGAATCGCGGGAGCGCCGTCCGCTGGCCGCATAATGTCCAGCTCTACCCATACACCGGGCGGCTCGAGAACGTCCACAAAAACGTGATCCGGAATCGGGCCCAGCCCGGTAATGACCGCACAATAACGGGCCGGTAATCCGCCTGCAAGCGCAAGTGCGGCGCCCAGGACCGCCAAATCGTCACAATCGCCCCGGAGTCCCCGGCTTGGATACTGGAGCCAGCGGTCGAGCTGTAGGGCCGGGGCGGACAGGAGCTCCACATCCCACGGGTCCTCCACCATAACCCACCTGTCGGCGAGCCAGTCCCGGAGCGCCAGCGCTGGCCAGCGCTCGCCCTCCATGAGCCAGCCCGCTAAGTCACGGACCAGCGGATCGGCGGCGCCCTCCCGGGCGAGACTGGCCATCGCCTCGAGCGTCGTTCGGATTCCCGCCAACGTCGCCGGGATCCACGTCCGCCGGACAGTCACCGGATAGCTCATTCGTCGCCGGTCTTCCCGAAATGAGCGTTTAACATGCGCTCCAGGCGGTCGAAACGCTCCGTCAGGTTCAAGAGGTTGACTTGAACCGTGGTGATCTCTCGGGAGAGTCTCCACGCGCCCCCGACCACGATAAGCAGGCCGCCGAGCGTGACAGTTAACTCAGGTTCCATGACGGTTGCGCCTCGGAATGTGGGGGGCGGACGGCCGAACTTACCGCGCCCCAGCGTTGGGGGCCAACCTCCAGGGAACCCCTCCGGGCACGGCGCCGCCCTAGTTTTCGGGGAGCTCCGTGAGTACTCCGAGCTCCGCGCCGGCGTCTTCCTCTTCCTCTTCCTCAGTCTCACCGGCCGGGCTCAGGTTCTCCCGGAGGCCGTGCACGAGCTTTTCAATCCATGGCCGGTGCGGGCCCAGCTCCGGGAACCAGCCGATCAGACGGGTGAGCGCACTTCCGTCCAGGACGATCTCTGCCAGCGCATCGTGCCAGCCGGGCGGGATCTCGTCGGCGATAACATCCGCGCGGATCCCCGGGTCCTTGCCTTGCTCTGCCCAGGTGACCAGGTAGGGCACGAACTGAGCGAGGACCCCGCGAAGGTCGGTTACCGGGGGGTTGGGTTCGCCGGTCTCTGCCGGAATCTGCGCGGGGGTGCCGATGCGTTGCTCCAGGATCCGGAGAAGGGGAACACCGACCCGGTCAATCACATGGTCGTAGGGGCCTCCACCACCCCCTCCTGAGTCGCGCACCATCTCCAGGAGGATCTTGACGAGGCCCAACATCTCTGAGCCGTCCCGGACGGGCGTTTCAACGTGCGGCACCACGCGGGCCTGCATTTCCTTCACGAGCTCGAGGACCATCCGGAATGTGTTGGCGTCGGCCGCGGCGGTCGGAGGGTTGCGTAGGTCCGCCACGAAGTCTTTGAGCTCGGCGAGTGCCGCCACGATTCGGTCCTCCCGCCGGAGGCCCTCGAGCTCGGCGACCCGTTGCTCCGCTTCCTCAGCGCGGCGCCGGTCGCGCTCGGTATCGGCTTCCGGCTCCACGGTGCGGCTGAGATCCTTGGCCGGCCCCACAATAGAGAGCTGCTTAAATCCGATGTACCCGCTCTTGTTTTCCTTATTGGGCGGCCCATGGAGCCGGACAGAAAACCTGCCTCCACCCCAGCGCTTCCGGATTTCGTCGGGAATGTCTACGGCCGGCCAGGGCAGCGAGCCACAATACTCTTGGCGGGAGTCGAGGTCATTGTACCGATAGACCACCACCCGGTCCGCGTCCTCACCGAGCCCGGCGAGAAACTCCTCGACGGATTCTACCGGGTCGAGCGCGCGGAGCTCGGGACCCCTGGGAGGGTTCGGGTCCTTCTTCCGAGTCATGTCGGCCTCCAGGAGGCTCTAGGTGAATCCCTGCGTACCGCCGGCTCGGTGGGCATTGAAGCCCACGCGCCCGGGACGCCTCCATTCCGCCGGACGGCCGCAGGGGGATTTCCACAGAATCAGCACAGAAGGAGATCCGCGCGCTCGGTGGGGTAGGCGGCTCGCCGGTGGAGCCAGTACCCGGCGGGGGCCGTCTCTCGCGGTACAAGCGCCCACCGAGCCGCGGAATGAGGTGGAAATTATGTGGAAAACAAGGGGATAACAAGGGGATAACAACGGAAGGACGGTGGAAAACTAACCAATAACTGAGGCAAAAGGGCAAAGCCCGCCCCTATCCCAGCCCCACCCCCCTTCCCCACCCCATGGGATAGGGGCGGGGGCGAGAGTTGGCGGGTGCGCGCCGCAGGCGCGCTCTTTGGGTACTGTCACCCCCCGTTGCAGCGCCCCCCCTCATGGGGGGGCTCGCACGCCGTCAAGGACAGCGCACCGGCTGAGCCCGGGCGACCCGTGCTGGCGTCGCCATGCTCAACCGCGGGAGGTGCACCTTGTACCGTCAGGGCGCACCGTAGCGCCGCCGAACCCCGAACGTCCCAGCGGCCCCATGCCATGGGGTAACCGTCGGCTAGCTCCGATATTCGTCGGGCGGCGGTGATGGGGGGTCCACTGAGGCCCCCGATCATTTCCGATCCGTGCCGCAGCTTATCCGCCACGAAGCACGGGGATTGAAACACTGTAATTCGTTGGGAGAAAAGAGGTTGTAGGGGCACGAGCCTTCGTAGCGCGGTTGTGGTATGATTCGTGCCCCTCAGACAAAAAATAGCCCCGGTCCTCGAGCTGAGGACCGGGGCTGTCCCGTTCCGGGCGGATGGTCGCCTTCTAGGGAACGTCACCGTCCATCCGTTCCTCGAGCGCGCTTGCAAGGTAGGTCCGTGCGAGCTCCGCGCGGTGCGACGGGACCGGCTGACCGTCGGGCACGTCCAGAGCCTTTAGGGCGGCCCGGATAACGAACCCCAGCGGTGTATGTTCATGCACTGGAGCACTCGGCACGGTGCCGCCTCGAGGCGGTGCATAGGGATGCAATCCGGGCACGGCGCCGGAAGGGCGGAGACCCTTGAGACCGTCGGCGATGGCCCCGAGCATCGTTTCGAGGGCGGCCGTTCGGTCGCAAAGCGCGCCGATTTGCTCCAGGGTGACCCCAGGGGCCTCAACGGGGAGCTCGGGAGTGTCAGGCATCGGACCCGCCTTCCGCGCGGCCCTGGAGGCTGTCGGGCGTGCGTGCGAGCCATGCGCGGGCTCTGGCTACTCCATCGTGGAGCTCCTGGGCCCATGGCTTCCCAACGTCCGGGATGGCGGCGTTAAGATCGAAAAGGATGGTCGCGAGCTCTCCGAGGTCGCCTCTCGGGTGCGCTTCATCGGCCGCCCGGTCCTCCGCCTCGATACGCTTCAGGATCGGCGCGAGCTCCGCCGATTGTTCGGGCGTGAGCGTTACCGCCTCCATCCGGACCGTGTGGGAGCGTCCCCCCGCGGCCGGCTTCGTGGATTGGGCGTTATGTTGGCCGGCGGCCTCCGGGTCCGGATACATATGAAGCGCGAAAAGCGCTTCCTGGAGCCGATCCCAACATGTTCCGAGCCGGCCGGAAAGGTGCGCCGCGAGTGCGTCGCCACCTCTGACCATGTTACTGTAGCACCGCGCCGCCTCGCACACCGCCACCATGCGCCCGAACCGCCCCACCTCCAGGTCAAGGTTGCCCACGGGCCCGTAGATGGACGCGGTCTCGGCGAGCGTGGCGATGTCCTCCAGGAGCTTGCGATGGCCCCTTGTGAGGTCTGGAGCCGTCACCTCC
>DATKYS010000093.1 GCA_035528375.1 bacterium | reverse complement strand
GAGGGGGGAGGGGGATTACGGCAGCCCTCACCCTAGCCCTCTCCCACCGGGAGAGGGAAACCGCTGGCCGCCGCTTTCATAAAATAACCCGCCCCTCACCTTAGCTTACGATGACGTAGGGCGGCCCCGTAGGACGAGTCCTCTGCGGGCCGCCGCGGGCCGACCTAAAGGTCGGCCCCTACGAGGGCGGCAGAGATTCAGCCTCTAATAATATGGGAGGGTCCCCGGACCCTCCCGCCGAAATATCAGGTTCCTTCACCGCGCCGGTCAATCGCCGTCGGTCTCCTCCTCGGCGGCCGCGGCTTCCGCGGCGTCACGGGCGGCCTGGGCCTCGGCCAGCTCCTTCTCCCTGGCCTCGAGCTGGGCTTTGAGATCCGCGTTCTCGCTCTCGGCGGTCTCCACCCGTTCGGCGGCGACCTCCTTCTCCGTCTTGGCCGCCTCGTACTCGCCCAAATCCTTCTCCGACGTGCCGCAGGCCGTCAGGAGCAACCCCGGGATAAGCAGGATAAACCACCGCATCCCCGCCTCCTTGCGAATGGTGAACGTCAGCCCTGGATGAATTCCTCCAGCTCGCACCGAACCTCGCCGAACCAGGTCAGGCCGGTGATTTTCACGGGAATCTTGTATTCGTCGTCGCTGACCCAGATGTAAACCTGGCCGTGCTGGCGGAAGATGCCGGTCTCCTCCTCCAGCATGGGCTGGACGAGGAAGCACTCGAAGGTGCCGGCCGGAACGGTGACGGTTTCCTTCTTGATGACCTTGACCTTGACGACCTCGTTCCTCGTGGCGTCGGCGTAGGGGAAACAGAGCTCGGCGCCGACCCGGATGTCCTGGGCGCGGACGTGGTAGAAGGCGGCCAGCGCGTCGCACCCGCTGGCGATTATCCCCTCGCGCACGTCGCCCTCCCGGGTGATGCTGTGGTCCTCCTGGTCGTAGTAGAGGATCTCGTCGGCCGCGTAATCGCCCTCGACGAGGTGCTTCTCGTAGCGCCGCGTGCCGAGAATGCCCACGTCGAAGAGGCTCTCGATGTCGTCCTTGACGTAGAAGAAATCGCTGAAGGCGGTGCTCGAGCGCAGCTCCATCACGAGCTTCAGGCACATGTGCCCCTCGTAGGTGACCCGCTTGACCACCTTCATGACGCAGATGCCGGCCTTGGTGTCGCCGTAGGAGACGCTGTAGATGAGCTTCTCGCCGGGGGCGAAGGGGAGATCGTCCGTGCCGGCGAGGACGGGGAGCGCGAGGGCCGCGACGGCGGCTGCGATACAGAGCTTTTTCATGGCTGACCCTTTCGCATCGGTCGGCGGTTCTCCGGCCTTGGGAAAGAGGGCGGAGGAGTTGGCTCAGTATAGCGGTAATCGGGCCGGGTTTCCAGGTGAATAACGGCCTCGAGCACGGAGCGGGGCTGAATCGCGCCAAGGTCGTCGTCGGGAGCGGGCGGCGTGAGAATCCGCGCCCGGGGGTTCAGCGGGCGCCAGCGGGCGGGGTCGATCGCGGGTTTTCGGTTGAAGAGGGCGACCTGGGGAACGCCGAGGGCCGCCGCCAGGTGCATCGGTCCGGTGCCAGAGGAGACGAAGAGGGCCGCCCCCGCGACGAGCGCCGCCAGGCGGTCCAGGTCGGTCAGTCCGGCCAGGTTGGCGCACGGACCGTTTAGACCGACGACGACGCCCTCCGCCACGATTCTCTCATCCCCGCCGCCCGAGACCACGACGCCGTATCCTCTTTCGATGAGCGTCCCCGCCAGCTCGCGGTAGTGCCCCGGGGGCCACTCGGTGGCCGATCCGCCGCTGCCGGGGTGCAGAACGGCGTACTTTGTGGAAATTCCGAGATTTTTCAATAAATTTCTCATTTCAACGACGGCCTCCGGTAACGGCTTCAGTCGTGGAGGCTCGATGCGATTTACACGTATTCCCAGGGGTCGGAGGAGGGCCAGGGCGAGCGCCGCTTCGTGGGCCCCGGAGCGCCTCCGGCTCAAGAATAACGGCCGATTGTACGCAAAAAACCAGAGACGGCGGGCGTAACCGATTCTCACCGGCACCCGCGCCGCCCAGGCCGCCAGCGGAATCCTGCCGCCGGGACTTGCGACGAGGACCACCCGCGGTCCGTAATCCCGAAGCAGCCCCACGGTCCCGGAAAAACTGACGGGGTCGGGGAGAATTTGAAATCCCGCTCTTCTAAACGCCCATCCGCCGCGCTCACCGGCCAGGACGGCTACTTCGGCTTTCGGGAAATGCGACCGGAGGGCCGCCGCCGCCGGCAGGGTGACCAGGGCGTCGCCCAGGGCGTCGTGCCGGACCAGCAGTATCCGTTCTTTGACCACGGTAAGGGGGGATTACCCGTTTGTTTCGGACCCGATTAGGGATGTTTCCTGTTTGAGGCAAGGGGTTTTACCGGAGGCATAGCTCGCTTCGCTCGGTTCAACCCCTCGTGGAAAAGATCGCGGGGTTTGCGTACGAGAGGCTGAAGCTCATTGTTTTGCGATGGATGCCGGGGGGTGGCAAGATGTTTTACCCTTCATGGGGCTGAAATCCCCGGTCTTGAGGCGGGGCGGGTTTTCATGCCCAACCCCGTCGCTCGCTACGGAGAAGAGGAAAATTCCCCCCCTGACGCCGCAGCCGGCCGCTCATTCGTAGGACAGACCCTCGTTCAAGAGCGTCATGGGGTCCACGGCCCAGGTGGCGAGGCGGACCTCGAAGTGGAGGTGGGGGCCGGTGGCGACGCCGGTCTGGCCGATGGCGCCTATCTGCTGTCCCGCCTCCACCATCTGGCCATCGCTCACCGTCAAGGCGCTCATGTGGTTGTAGAGGGTGAAGAGGCCGCGGCCGTGGTCTATGCAGACGAAATTCCCCCGGATGACGAACTCCCGGGCGATGACGACACGTCCCCGGGCGGCGGCGTACACCGGTGTGCCCTCGGGCAGGCCGCCGAAGTCGGTGCCGATGTGCGACTCGCTCCCACCGGTGGAAAAGTCCCGCTTCTCACCGAAGGGGCTTGTGACGTAGCCGCCCTCCACGGGACGCCGGAAGGGGCCGGGCTCCCAGAGCTGATCCGGGGTGTAAACCGCCACCGCCTCGTTGACCTGGGCCGACTCGCGCTCGATGGTCTCGGCGACCAGCATGCTCCCCACGTGGGGGGCGAGGACGATGTAGCAGGAGGCGAAGTCCCCCTTGTATACGGTGACGTCGAATTCGTCCGTCTCGGCGCGGCCGTAGGCGTCGGCGTAGGTGACTTCCAGGGGGACCGACCCGGGCTCGGCGAAGAGTCGGCAGGCGGCCAGCGCCCGCCAGCGGCCGTCTTCCATCGGGTAAAAGTTGAAGGACCGGTCGAAGAGCTTCCCCTCGGCGCCGGACACCGATCCCGAGAACTCCGCGTCCAGGACGATGGGCTGGCCCTGGACGACCCTCTCCGGCGAGACGGTCAGGCTCTCCAGCACGGCGGGCGGCAGCTCCACGGTGAACACCCGCCCCACGGCGGCCGCGGAGCGGGCGTCGGAGTCCACGGCCACGGCGCTCACCAGGATGCCGTGCTCCCCCGAGCCCAGCTCGAGCGCGATCAGGGGGACGCGGAAGCGGCCGAAACTCTTCAGCTCCACCGCGGGGAAGCGCACCGGGAAATCGTCCACCCGGACGACGACCTCGCCCAGCGCGCCCTCGGGGGCGAGGACGGTGAAGGTCAGCTCGCCGTCCCCGGTGAGCACCTCACCCTCCAGGGGCGTGACCAGGGTTATCTCCGGTGGAAGTATTTCGGGCTGGCAGGCCGCGATGAGGAGCGCGAGCAGGGGGGCGATTAGGGGCAAGGGGTTTAAACCCCTTGTCTCCTCAGCGTTTTTAAGCGACAAGGTGGCCGTCCTGGAGTTCGAGGGCCCGGTCGGCCCAGTCGGAAACCGATGGGTCGTGGGTCACCACGACCGCGGTGAGCCCCCGCCCGGCGACCTGCGCCCGTACGAGGTCCAGCATCTCCCGCCCCGTGGCGCGGTCCAGGTTACCGGTGACCTCGTCGCCCAGGAGCAGCCGGGGCTCGGTGGAGAGCGCCCGGGCCAGGGCCACGCGCTGGGCCTGTCCGCCGGAGAGCTGGGACGGGAGGCTCGGACCCCGGTCGGCGAGGCCCATATCGGACAGGAGCTCCGCCGCCCGGCTCCGGGCTTCCTCGAAGGACAATCCCCGCACCAGGAGCGGCACCGCCACGTTCTCCAGCGCCGTGAGGTGGGGGAGCAGGTTGTACGTCTGGAAGACGAAGCCCACCTCGCGGTTGCGGTAGAGCGAGAGTTCGCCGTCCCCCAGGTCGCCGAGGGACCTTCCCCCGACGAGCACCTCCCCCGCCGTGGGGACGTCCAGTCCGCCGAGGAGGTTCAACAGGGTCGTCTTCCCCGAGCCGGAGGGGCCGGTGAGCGCCACCACCTCGCCGGGGAATATGGCGAAACTCACGTCGGTCAGGGCGTGGACCGTGACGCCGCCCGTATAATCCTTCGCGAGCCCCCGGACCAGGACGTAGGGTTCAGGCATCATCCGCTCCACCCAGTTCGGCCCGCGCCAGGTTCATCACCTCGTCCTGGGGCGGCTGCGAGTCCGGGACGGGGTTCTCCTCGGCCAGCCTCATAAATCGTCGGGCCGATTCCGCGTCGCCCGTTCGCGCGTCGTAATAGGCCCGGATAGCGTACACAAGCCCCTTCTGGTTGTCGAAGTCGTGTTCCTCGTAAAGTCTCAGGGTTTCGTCCAGAAGCTCCCCGGCCTCCTCCGGCCGACCGATGCGAACGAGGTGGTAGCCGAGGAGCGACGCCGTCCGTGCGACTCGGGGGATGTTCTTCGTCCTCCGCGCGAAGTGGAGGCTTTTCCCGAAATCCCGTATCGCCCCTTCCCCGTCGTTCGACCTGACCTCGATCTGTGCCAGGTTGAACAGCGCCAGGCTGAGCCCCGGATGGTAGCCCATCGCCTCGTACTCCTCGGCGCAACGGTGCAGGATTGCCAAAGCCTCGTCGAGCCTCGACTCCGCGGCGAGGACGCTGGAAAGGTTCAACTGGTTGTCGAGGGTGAGGGACCGGTCGTCGGTTCTCTCCGCCAGCTCGATGGCCCGGCGGAACTGGTGCTCCGCTTCTTCCATGCGGTGCAGATTCCCGTATAGGACGGCCAGGTTTCCGTGGACGAAGGCCATGGCTCGGATCTCCTCGTCGGTGCGGGGGTCCGGCAGGAGCGCGGCCGCCCGTTCGACGATTTTCGCCGCCTCGTCAAACCGTTGGGCGAACATGTCGGGGTAGGAGCGGATCGGCGCGATGGATATTTCGAGGAACGGATCGTCCCCCGCCGCCTCTTCGGCCCGTTCCACCCAGCCGGATATCTCCGGGATTTGGCCGAGTCTCAACAGTGATTGAACGGCGAGGCGGCAGACCTTTACCGCGAGGCAGGATTCGTGGAGCTCCATCGAACTGGCGAAGGTTTCCTCGAGGAGGGGCAGCGATTCGTCGGACCGTCCGAGCAGGGAGAGGAAGTCGGCCAGCGCCAGACGGGCCAGGTTCGCCAATACCGGGTCGTTGATCTCCCGCGCGATTTCGAGGGCTCGTCTCGCTTCGTTCTGCGCCTGCGCGTAAGAGCCGTAGTTCTTCTTGCTCTCGGCGCTTTTCAGAAAATACCCGGCGGCCTCGGGCAGACACCCGGCTCGCTCGAAGTGCACGGCTATCTCGCCCGGCGGCTTCTCCATGTCCACCATCGCCCGGGCCACGTCGTGGTGGAGCTTCTTCCGTTGCTCCACCAACAGGGACCGGTAGGTGACCTCGCGAACCAGGGAGTGGCGGAAGAGGTAGGCCAGCTCCTCCCTGGAGTCGCGCACGGCGAGCCCCGCCGATTTACCTGCGGGCGCTGTTACGGCTTCGCCCAGCGCCTCGAGTCGGCCGGGCAGGAGGGCCTCGATCAGCCTCTCGTCGAAGCGCTGGCCGATGACGCTGGCCACGCGGAGAATTTCCGCGGAGGCCGGGCTCAGGCGGTCCACGCGGGCGAGGATGGTGGCGAAGACGTTTACGGGCAGCCGCTCCGGGATGTAACCGCCGCCGGCGACCCATCTGTCCCCGCGGCGCACGATGAACCCCCGCTCGATGAGGTCCAGCACTAGCTGCTCGAGGAAGAAGGGATTGCCCTGGGCCTGTTCGAGGACCCACAGGCGTATCTCCTCTTCCAGCGGGAGCCCGTCCAGGAGCTCGTCGCCTATGTGCCAGACTTCGTCGCCCAGCTCCCCGAGGACCATTTCCTCGGCTCCCAGACTGAAGAACGGTCTTCGAGCTATCTCGGCAAAGCGGCCCTCCCCGCGGGCCGAGGCCACCAGCACCGGCCCGTCCGTCCCGCCGCACGCCTTGAGTGCGGCTTCCAGCATGGCGCAGGAAGATTCGTCGGCCAGGTGGAGGTCGTCAACGGCGAGAAAGAGGCCGTCGCCGGCGAGTTTTTTCATCAGGTCGGCGATACTTTCCACGAGGCTGTTCTGTACGACCTCCGGCGCGTATCCGGAAATGACCCGGTGCTCCGATTCGAGGTGGAACACGAGGGCGCCGATGACCGTGCGCCAGCGGCGGCGGTCGAGGACCGACTTCTCGGGCAGTTTATCCTCGAAGAGGGCGTCGAGCTTCTCGGTGGTCGAGGTGGGGGTGTCCGTTTCCAGGACGCCGGCCAGGTTTTCGAAAATACTCTGCAACAAGCCGAAATCGCGGTGCATCTGGTCAACCTGTCCCGCGACGGTGCGGTATCCTGCGGCCCGGGCGCGGTTCTCCGTTTCCGTCAGGAGGCGCGATTTGCCGATTCCGGCGTCACCCATGATGTAGAGAACGCCCGAGCCTTTCGCCAGGAGGCGGTCCACCCGCGACAACTCCTCGCGGCGACCGACCAGCTCGTACCGGAGCCGGGTCGGCTTGAGCCCGCCGAAACTCCCCAGGGCCAGCCAGGCGGTGACCTCGCCGGCCTTTCCTCTGACCCTCTTGCGCCAGGCCAGCTCGAGGTTGACGTCCGCGCTGCAGAGTCGGCACGTATCCTCGGAGACCAGGACCTGCCCCGGACCCGCGGCCTCGAGGAGCCGGGCCGCGAGGTTCACCGGGTCGCCGATGGCGGTGTACTCCCAGGCCGAGGCGCCGCCCACGGGGCCGACGTAGACGTATCCGCCGGCCACCGCCGCGCCCGTCAGGCCCAGGTCCCGGACCAGTTCCAGGGCCAGGTTCACCCCGCGCCGGGGGTCGTCGTCGTGGGCCCGGGGGGTTCCCAGGAGCGCGAGCACCGCCTGGCGCTCATCGAAGGGGACGATTTTCGCCAGCAGCGCCTCGTGGCGTTCGCACACGCGATGGGCCTTTATCACCAGCTCGTCGAGGTCGTCCGGCGTCGTGGACCGGGGGAGGAGGGCGAAAACCGCCGTGGTGGGACGCAGTCCGGCGCGGTGCGGCGGCGGGGCGGGACGGTCGGACAGGAACCCGGCGACGTCGCCCCCAGACGTACCGCGGCCCCCGCCGTGGAGGACGGCGTACTCCCCGGGACCGACGAGCCTCTCCGTCCGCGAGACCTTGGCCACCGCGTCCCCGATGAGGACGAGATGACACCGGTCCGGCCCGACACGCCACAGCTCGAATTCCATCTCACGGGCGGCGACGAGATCGGCCTCCAACCTGTACCGCCGGTTACCGAACATCTGTTCGCCGAGCCCCGCCACGCGCCGGAGCATCCTGCGGCAGGCCCGTTCTCCGGCGTCGGCGTTCTGGAAATACGCCCAGTAGGCGTCGCCGCCGAACTGGAGGGTGTGGCCTCCGCCCTCGGCCACCTCCTCGGTCAGGGCGCCGAAAAAGGCGTTCAAAAGCCCCGTGAGGTGCTCGTTGCCCTCGGGGCCCAGTTTGGTGAGCTCTTCGGTGAGGGGGGTGAAGCCCGTGACGTCCACGAGGCAGAGCAGGCCGCCGTCGGCCCGCCAGAGCCTGTCGGCGCCCGTAGATGAAGTCTCGGTCATGGGCTTCCGCCCTCGCCCGCACCCTCGCGGCGGACGAGCTCGGTGGCCCGGAAGAGGGACTCGAAGGTCCCGGCGTCGGTCCACCAGCCGTCCACGAACCCGTGCTCGAGCAGGCCGCGCTCCAGGTAGGCGTTGTTCACGTCGGTGATTTCCAGCTCGTTCCGGGCGCTGGGGGAGAGGCCGCGGATGGTTTCCCACACCAGGTCGTCGTAGAAGTAAATGCCGATGACCGCGTAGGGGCTGGCCGGCTTCTTTGGTTTCTCCTCGATGCGCAGAATCTTACCCTTCCCGTCGAAGACCGGCACCCCGAAACGCGCGGGGTCGGGTACCTCTTTCAACAGAATCCTCGCCCCGCCGGGCTGCGCCTCGAAGGCGCGCGCCTGGTCGCCGATCCCGCGCTGGAGAAGGTTGTCCCCCAGGATCACGCACATCCTGTCCCCGCCCACGAAGTGCTCGCAGAGCCCCAGCGCCTCGGCGATGCCGCCGTGGCCCTTCTGGTAGGTGTAGTTGAGGTGCTCGAGGCCGAGCTCGTGACCGTTGCCCAGAAGCTCCAGGAACCCGCCGGCGTTCTGGCCGCCGGTCACGAGCATTATCTCGGTTATCCCGGCGCTTATAAGGGTCTCCAGGGGGTAGTAGATCATCGGCCGGTCGTAAACCGGGAGGAGGTGCTTGTTCGTGACCCGGGTCAGGGGGTCGAGGCGGGTTCCGAGGCCGCCGGCCAGGACGATGCCCTTCACGCTGCCCCTTTCGCCAGAGGCGCTACTTCGTTTACGGCTGCGCCGTCGCAGATACGCCGGGGGCGTTACTTCGTTTCTCAGCCGTCCACGCGGTTCCAATCGAAGGGGATGTCGTTCGAGTGGGGGTCGAGGCGCTGTTCGTCGGGGTCCATGTAGTCGTAGGTTTTGGTGGGGATGTTGAGCACCAGGGCCGGTTCGGGACCCAGGGCGGCGAAGCCGTGCTGCACCCCGGCGGGTATGAGGACGAGCCTGGGGCACAGGTTGCCGATGACGAACTGGTTCACCGAGCCGTGGGTGGGGGAGCCGGGGCGCCCGTCGTAGAGCACCAATCGGGCGGTGCCGCAGATGCACGAGAAGCGGTCGGTCTGAGCGCGGTGCGCGTGCCAGGCCTTGACCACGCCGGGATAGACGCAGGTGACGTACGCCTGGCCGAAGGGAGCGTCGTCGCCGAAGAAGCCGAAGTCGTCGGCGCGCAGAATCTCCATCAGGTAGCCCCGGGCGTCGGGGAAGATGCGCAGCTCCTTGACCAGCACCCCCTCAATGAGCTCGCGGTCCACCCGGTGGTCGCCCTTCTTCGCCTCGACGGGGCGGGTGGCTGGCTCCGTTTTTGCCGGGGCATTACTCGCTTCGCTTAGTTTTACCGACGGTCCACCGAGCGTCTGGAGGATTTTCTCCATTTTCTCGGCGGTGGAGTAGCGGACTTTCGGCTCGGTGGAGTACAGCAGCCGGCGGATGGTCGTGACCTTCAGACCGCTCTTCAGTCCGATTTCCTCGAACACGCTCTTCCAGAAGCGGGGGTTCTGACCCCGGTTTTTCGCTATCAGACGGCACCGGTCGCGAATTTCGAAGGCCATCCGTTTGACTTCTTGCACCGTTACGTTCTTCATCCAACCCCCAGTCAATGCGGGCGTGAGACGCTCGTCGAACGACGTAACTATAAAACAGCCGCCCCTTTTGGTCAACAAGCGGAACCTTGCCCCGTGGTCCACGGTGAGCTAGAATAACCTTAGGTTTACGGCTTCGCCGTCGCAGATATGGAGGAGTATGCCCGCGCACGTGGACACAAGGCTCTGCGACGGCTGCCGGGAGGCGGCGGTCATCCGTTGCGAGGCGGTCTGCCCGGGGGACCTCATGGCCGTGGATCCGCAGACGCTCAAGGCTTTCTGCCGGAACCCCTTGGATTGCTGGGACTGCTGCGCCTGCGTCAAGGCGTGCCCCACGGGGGCCGTCACGCCGCGTCTCGCCTACGCCCTGGCCCTCTTCGGCGGGGAGGTTTTATACGAAGGCCGCCCGGACGGCTGCCGCTGGACCTTTGCCGACGCCGGAGGAGAGGAGACCTTCGATCTGCCCGCGGACGAGGCTCGCCCTACCGGGTGGAAGTGAAAGCCGCCCCCGACCGGGGCTTTTTTTGGGTTGGCCGCGTCAGATTACTTTGGGGGGAAACCGGGGTCAAGGGGATGCGATGATGTAGAGGCGGGTCTTCAGACCCGCCCGCGGGCCGACCTGAAGGTCGCCCCCTACGAGGATGGTGCTCAATTCAACACGTCCACACGGGTGAAGTCGTGGATACAAACGGACGGGCCTTAAGGTCCGCCCCTGAGTTTGGACGAGGGGCTTCAACCCCTCGCGCGTATCTACAAGGGGTTAAAACCCCTTGTCTTATCGGCTCGGTTTATCACCTCGTGCGCTTTAGTATGGCGACCATCTTTTAAACGCCGACCGCCCTCAGCTACCGCGTCACGACCAGCCGGGTGCCGAAGACCCCGTCCACGGCGGTCAGCCGGCAGTGGTAAACCCCCGGCTCCACGCCGTCGGTGGACCAGACGACCGCATGCCGCCCCGCCGCGAGCTCCCCCTCCACCAGTGTCGCCACCCGCCGTCCCGCGAGGTCGTACACCGCCAGAACGACGTTCTGCGTCGTGGCGAGCTCCAGGATTAAGGTCACATTTTCGCCCAATACCGAGGGGTTCGGGTAGGCG
Source organism: bacterium (assembly GCA_035528375.1). Lineage (NCBI taxonomy): Bacteria > bacterium. Next base: position 6,671 of record DATKYS010000093.1, on the reverse strand, counting down.
TCGTGGAGGGCGGTGCGCCCATCGGCCCGGTCCTCGCGGCGGACCTCGACGGGCCCGAAATCGTTCCGGACGCCCGAGGTCTCGATGACGGTGAGCCGGTACTCGTAAACGGTCTCGGTCTGCGCCCCGCGGTCGAGGTAGCGCGAGCTCTGCGGCGGGAGGAGCGCGTCATTCAGCAGGGTCCAATCCGTGGAGTCCTTCTCGCGCCGGTGAACCTCGAAACCGGCTGGGAAGTCGCCCCCGAGCACCCAGGCCAAAAGGACGCCCTCTTCGGTGTTGCGGCCGGTGAAGTCCACGAGCTCCACCGGGGTGAAGTCGTCGTAGAGGAGGCGGCAGTTGATCTCGCCCACGGCCCAGCCGTGGCCGTAATCGGGCGCGTCCTCCCAGAAGTAGACGTCGTAGATATCCAGCCCGTCGTCGGAGGCCCCGTTGTCCTCGAAGACGTAGCTCACGCCGCCGTTCGTTGAGGCGTATATGTACCCGTCGTCGCCCACGACCCAGCCCTCGTCCTCGTTCATGAAAGATACCGACTGGTAGTCCACGTCGGCCAGGCCGTGGACCTCGCGCCACTGGGTTCCATCCGAGTAGAGGTAGTACACCTGCCCGCCCTCGCCGACCAGCCAGGCCTTGCTGTCGCTCTGGACGTCCACACCCAGCATGTTGCAGTCCGCGGAGGAAAGGCCCGTGGAGAAGCGGGTCCAGGCGCCCGCCGTCTTCCGGTACACGATGGCGAAGCTGCCGTCGGTCTCACCCGCGGCCCAGCCGTTGTTCAGGTCCCGCATGGCCACGGAGTAGAAGTTGAAGTTGGCGCCGGTCGAATCCTGCGTCCACGAGGCTCCGCCGTTGGTGGTGTAGTAGATGCCGAGGTTGGCCCCGCAGACGAACCAGGTATTCGCGTCGAGGACGTCTATCCCGTACCAGTTGCGGTTGGGGAGGTTGCCGGAGACGTCGGTCCAGCTCGCGCCGTTGTCGGTGGTCTTGATGACCGTGCCGCCCGTGCCGCAGGCGACGAAGTCGTCGGAGACGATGTGCCCGATGTCCGTGAGGTTGTTCGCAACGCCCGAGCGGCCGTAGCCCCAAGTGCGCCCGTGGGTCCAACTGTTCGTGACCAGCCCGTACTGGCCCACGGCCACCACGAAGGCGGGGTAGGGGCCGTTGCCGGCCACCCCCTCGAGCCGGTTGCCCACCCGGTAGACCCAGTTCCAGGCCGTGCCGTTGGTCGTCCCCAGGATGGTGTAGAGAGACCCCACGGCGATTATCTTATCGGCGTTCAGCGGGGGGGACACGCCGCTCAGGGGATTGTAGAAGAAGGGATTATCGAGATCGTTCCAGGTGGCGCCGCCGTCCGGGGAGTGCAGCCCCACGCCGTTCTGCCCCACGGCGTAGACGTGAAAATTCCCGCCGTCCAGGATGACCGAAACGCCGTTAAGGGTCGTGGAGACACCCGAGGATTGGGGGCTCCAGTCGTCGCCGCCGTTGGACGTGGCGTAGATCGCCCCCCCGTCGCCCACGGCCCAGGCGTAGTCCACGCCGTAGGTGCACACCGACCGGAGACCGGGGGACACGTCGAGCACCTGACCCCAGGAGGAGCCGTTCCAGCGGAAGACGCGCCCGCCGGTGTCCACGGCCAGGCCGAAGACGGACGAGTACATGGCGATGTCGTAGAACTCGTAGCCGCCGGCGAAGTACTGGCTCGTCCAGGTGTCGCCGCCGTCGTTCGTCCGGGCGATGTAGGAACCGCCGCAGGCCCAGCCCGTGTTCTGCGTCGGGAAGTCAATCCCCCGCACGTTGGTCATGTTGGGGGGTTGGCTCGTCTGCGTCCAGTCCAAGCCGTTGACGGTCTTGGCCACCACCCCGGCGCCGCCCGCGTAACCGTGGCTGCCATCAACCAGGCTGACGCAGTAGAGGTTGGCGGAGATGGAAGACGTCAGGGGGTTCCAGCTGCCGCCGGAATTGGGGGAATAGACTATCAGACCCGAGTCCCCCACGCAGTAGAGCCTGGTGTCGTAGCGGTCCACGTCGTTGATGTCCGTATCGTCCCAGCCGCGGCGGTAGAATGTGTCCCACCACCAGCCGAGCGCCTGGGCGGAGAGGGTGAGGGCCGTTAGCAAAAGGATGGCGCAAATGAATCGGCGAGACATGACGCCCCTTTACGTGGAATTGATCCGAGCCGGTCAATCACCGGTTCGGATGACCCTCGAGTGAAAGGCGCACCCACACAACCCTGCGATTCGGGACGGGTGCGCCCTTATCCATAACGAAGGCCTTTTTCCCTTTAAAAGCTGACACCCTCCCGTAACACTATAAATATAGGCCTAAATACCCTGAACGTCAAGGCGATATGCCATTTCATTTTCCGTGACCCGGTAGCCCAGTGAGTCGTAGAGGGCTGCGGCGCCCTGGTTGGATGCGCCGACCTGCAGGGAGCTGCCGGCGAATCCGGCCGCGGCGTAAGCGGTGAGGGCGTGCGACAGGAGCAACCGGCCCAGCCCCCTGCCATGTTGGGACGGGCTGACGGCGAGGCTGACCACGAAACCGAGTGATTCGGTTTTTTCCCTCTCCTCCACCGTGGAGACGATGAAGCCGGTCAACGTCCCGTCCCGCCGCCGGGCCGCCAAGTTTCCCGCGGGGAAGGGTTTACCGAATCTTCCCGCCAGGCAGCCCTCGAGCATCGTCTCCGATTCGAAGGGATCGGCCAGGGCGGGATGGACGAGGGCGTCGGGCGAGCCGTGGAAGGCCGCGGCCTGGATCAGTGCCAGCACCCGCAGGTCATCGGGGCGCAGGCGACGGACGGAGTGTCCCTCGATGGTCGGCGGTCGGGAGAGCCCCGCTTCCCGGAACAGGAGCACCCTTCGTTCCCGGGGGACGAGGTTCCAGCCGACGCGCTGCATGGCCGGACCGAGCTCTCCCGGCGGCGGGCTGAGGGTCGCCCCCGAGGCCAGGGCGCGGCTTTCCCCCCGAACCAGTCTGTCCAGGAGCGCAATACCACCCTCGGCGTTGTTGTGGCGCCCCGCCAGGTAGAGCATGTTCACCCGGAGGCCGTCGCCCTCCGGGATCCCGCAGGCGAAGCCGACGATTTCCGTGCCGTCGAGCGCCAGGGACCAGCGCCGGTCCCCGGGCTCGCTCCAGGCGCCCATGAGTATCCGCCGGAGCCCCTCGACGGAGCGCCCCAGCCGCGCGCCGAAGTAGCGCTCCGCCGAATCGAACAGCCCGTCCGGCGGGGGGCCGGAGTAAAGCTCTCTGGGAACGTAAACCAGCATGTTGAAGCGGTATTATACCCCGAGGCGCGGGTTTTATTAAGCGCCTTTGCCGATCGCCCGTTCGGGGATGAGAAGAGCCGAGGAGCGCACCCTCGGCTCACGACGTCGGGGAATTCGAGAGCGACGACCTAGTGAAGCTCCGCCAGCCTGGCCGAGAGCGTGTTCACGTGGCCGATTTCCTCCCCAATTATCCAGTCTATCTTGTCCCGGCCCCACCGCTCCGGCGTGGCCCGTTTCAGACCCACGTAGAAGGCGATGGAATCGCGCTCCAGGCCGATGGCGTAGCGGAGGACCTTCTCCAGGGGCTCCTTCCCGGTGAGCACGTCGGCCGGCTCGACCTTCGTGTCGAAGACGTAGCCGCCGGCCATGGCCTGGAGGTAGAGGACGGCCTGGTTGTCCGGATCGAAGACGGCGGCCGCCCGGTCCTTCTTCGTCAGCTTCTCCCGCAGCTCGCGGAAGGTTTTTCCGTGCTCGTCCTCCATGACGGCCAGGTCGTGGAGCATGCCCTTCGTACCGGCGTCCTCGAAGCCCAGGGCGGCCTTGCGGTAGAAGGCGGCCCCGTTGCGCTCGATCTGCTCGGCCAGCTCGTAAATCTCGTCGGCGGAAAATCTCGTGATACTCATCGCCCCACCTCGGGGAAAATCGGTTTCGTTTGTACTACTTCGCTGCGGGTACGATGCCCAACAGAATCGGCGCCGGGATGATCCGGGCGCTCATTTCCTTGTCCAGCATCAGAAGCCCCTGACCGTTGCCCTGGACCAGCTTCGTCTTCTCCACGTTGGCGGTGGCGTTGTCCTCCTCCTCGATCTGCTCGTTGACGAACCAGTCCAACAGGGGCCGGGTGGCGTGGTCCTTCGTTTCGACGACGGCGTCGTAGATTTTATAGATGGAATCGGAGATGAAGCGCTCGTGCTTCAGGGACGCCTCGAAGGCCGCCAGGGGGCTGTCCCACTCCACGGGCGGCTTCTCGATGGCCTCGAGGACCACCCGACCGCCGCGCTCGAGGATGTGGTTGTAGAACTTGAAGCCGTGGATGACCTCCTCCTGCGCCTGGGCGTTCATCCAGTGGGACATGCCGGGGAGGTTGTTGGCGGCGAAGTAGGCGGCGATGGCCTGGTAGAGATAGGCCGAGTAGAGTTCCTTGTTTATCTGCTCGTTCACGAGCTTTTCGACTTTGGGGTTCAACATCTCGGTTTCTCCTAAGACAAGGGGTTTAAACCCCTTGTTTAAGGGGCCGGTCGGTGCATCCGGTTTCCCGTGAATTCGCTCGTTGTCAGGACTTCCACAGGCCGTGGACGTTGCAGTACTCGCGGGCCCACACCTCGGCATCTCCGTAGTAGCAGAAGTGGGCTTTGGGCTCGTCGCCTGGTTTCAACCACTTGCGCATGACCTTCTCCCCGGCGTGGAGCTCGATCCACTCGATGTAGTGCTCGGGGATCATGGGGTGCAACGTGCTGCCCACGGTCACGGTGTAGCCGTCGGCGTCCTTTTCGATGACCGGCACGTGCTTCTCGGTCTTGTAATCCGCCGTCTTCTCCTCCATGAGCTTCATCGGCTGGCCGCAGCAGACCAACTCCCCCTCGCCGCCGTGGACGATTTCCACGACGTTGCCGCAGACCTCGCACTTGTACACCTGTCGTAATTGTCTCATCTCGCGTTCCTTTTCGGTTGAGCGCCGGAGAACCGACGCGCTGTTCCCGGTTAACGGGGCTACCCCCCGGATTCCAGGAGGTCGTCGTACTCGATCTCGAAGCGCAGCTTGTGCTTCGCCTCCTCCTGGGCCAGGGCCAGGAAGGTGTTCTTCAGGCCCGCGTCCGCCACCGCCCCGGCGAGGTCGGTGTAGAGGAGGAAGGCCTTTTTCTCCTTGTGCATGGCGACCTGGAGCGCCTCCTGGTAGTCCATCCGCGGCTTTATCTCCGCCTCGACGATGTAGTCGGAGAGCTTCAGGTCCTGAATTTTCTGCTGTGCGGGCAGGAGGGTTTTACCCTTCTTCACCGCCTCGAGTTTTTGCCGGTGACCGGCCTCCTCCTTGGCGAAATCGGTAAAGACCTCCTGCATCCAGGGGCGCTTCACCCTCCCGGCTAGATCGGTGTAGAAATCGTGGGACTCGATCTCCCTCTGGATGGCGAAATCGAGGGCTTCGTCGGCGGAAGAGAATTTTTGCAAGGCGTCTCCTTCGGCTTGTCCCGGTTTTTCCCCGGTCGGTCATAAGTTACACTTTGATTTTACAGGCGTGGGGCGGGCGGGTCAAATCGCAAAATCACTCATAACCGGTCGGGATGCTTTTGAATTCGGGAAAAGTATATCAGAAATGTCGCATAATCCCAAAAAATCAAACCTGGCAAGCGGGACAGAAATACGTGCTCCTCTGCTGCTGGACGATTCTCGTTATCCGGACGCCGCAGCGTTGGCAGGCCCCGTTCTCCCGCCCGTAAACCCGGAGGTGGCTCTGATGACCTCCCGGTTGTCCTCGACCGTCTCTGTAATCGGAGAGTGTCGTCCCGCGGTGCTCAATCGCCTCGGTGAGGACGGCGCGGATCGCGTCCAGGAGTTTTACGCGCTCCCGCGGCGTCAGTTCCGAAACCGGGCGGTCGGGGCGCAGGCCCGCGGCGAAGAGTATCTCCGAGGCGTAGATGTTGCCGATGCCCGCCAGGCGGTCCTGGCGCAGGAGCCAGACCTTCAGCGACTGCCGGCTTCCGGCGATGAGCTCGGCGAACTTTTCCGGGGTGAGGGTGGGGTCGAGTGGCTCCACGCCGGCGGGCTTCGCGTCGCTCAGGGACTCGAAGAGCCTGACCTCGCCGAGGCGGCGGAGGTCGTGGAAGAGGAGGCGGCCGTCCTCCAGAGAGATGACGGCCCGGAGGCGTTTGCGGTCAAAATCCGCCCCGGTCGGCGACCAGGTCAGTCGGCCGGTCATGCGCAGATCGAAGCGCAGGCAGGGGCGGTGGTCGTCACCCGTTTCCAGCTCCACGACCAGCCGCTTCCCGGCCCGCAGAACCCTTTTAACCTTCGTTCCAGGCAGACTGGAAGCGTCGAGCGCCAGGCGGGCGTCGAGCACCTCGACGCGGACCACGCGTCTGCCTTCCAGAAGGGGGGCGAGCTGGCGGGCGATGGTTTCGACTTCGGGCAGTTCGGGCACCCCGCCACTTTAGCACAGGTCGAGGCGATAAAAAAGAAGACTAGGGTGTTCCTTTGGTAGCCCTTATCCTTGATCCCTCTACCACAGCGATAGGGGGAGCGCGGGCCTACGAGGTTGATGCGCGATTCACACCTTAGCCGTAGGGGCGGGTGTCCACACCCGCCCGTTCGTTGCATCGGAGTGACTCAAAAGTAGGGCGGGGATTTTAATCCCCGCCGCGTTTTTTATAAGGTGGCCCTCACCCCCATCCCCTCTCCCGGAGGGAGAGGGGGGCC
>DATKYS010000092.1 GCA_035528375.1 bacterium | reverse complement strand
AAGGGATACCTTTGTGTTCCTGGACCATCCTTAGTCTCATCTACAACGCTAGATAAAGGACTTACGGGGATGCTATCATGTCACATGAACTGGAGGCATGGTGGCAAACAAAGAGTCCGAGGATCGGCATGTCAAATGTCCGCATTGCGGCTTCCGCAGCCACTATCGGCTGACCGACGGACGACGGATGTGCAGGCGATGCCGCAGGAAGTTCACCCACAGGCCCCTGCGCCGCGGTCTATCCGACTCGAAGCTCGAACAGATAGCCGAGTTGTTCTGGCTGGAGGTCCCCGCCGCCAGAGCCGCCAAGAAAGTTGGTGCGCACCCCAACACCGTAGCCAAATACTACCATCGGATTAGACAGCGTATAACCGAGGAGCGCCGGCAAGAGTTTAAGAAGCTCGAAGGGCCGGTGGAGGCCGACGAATCCTACTTCGGCGGCGTGCGCAAAGGCAAGCGCGGCCGGGGCGCCGCCGGGAAGATACCCGTCTTCGGCCTGTTGAAGCGCGGCGGCGAGGTGCGGGTGATACTGCCCAAACGCTGCGACGGCGAACAACTCCTCGGCGCCATCCTCGCCAACGTCGAGCTGGACTCCATCGTCTACACCGACGGCTACTCGGCCTACAACAAGCTGTCGCTCAAAGGCTTCCATCACGAGCGCGTCAATCACGGGGAGACCTTCACCGACGGACGCAGCCACATAAACGGCATCGAGAACTTCTGGGGCTACGCCAAGCGGCGGCTGAAGGTCTATCACGGCGGCTTCAAGCGAAACTTCCACCTGTTCATCAGAGAAATGGAGTTCCGCTTCAACCACCGAAACGACCCGGATATGCTACCCTATCTGAAAAGCATCCTCTTTGGTCCATGAACGTGTGTGATGCCATTTTCTTATAAAAGGGGCGGCCCGACGGCCGCCCTTATTCGTCCGCTGAAACCCCTATTCGCTGTAGGTCAGCGTCTCGTCGCAGAGCTTCTTGTCGTAGGGATCGGTCCAGATGCCGTCCCAGTCGTCCCCCGATGGTGAGTAAACGGTCAGGAACGGCCCCGTGGCCAGGACCAGATACCCGTCCACCACCGCGCCTATCCCCTCGTAGATTTCGGTCTCGCCTTCGGTGGGGGTGACGGTCTGGCGGCAGGCGACGATGTCCCCCTTGGACTGCATCTGGTAGGTTCCCTCGTAGGTCTCGCCCTCGGTGTTGGTCCCCCGGCAGGAGAAGTCGCCGTCCCTGGGGAGCCGTCCCAGCTCGGGCGGGTCAGGCGGCCGGGCCCCGCCGCTCACGATGTCCACGTCCAGGACGGTGGTGGAGCCCCAGGTGACCCACCGTCCCCCCATGGCCCCCTCGCCCACGGTGAAGACGCCCAGCCAGGGCTCGGCGGGGTCGGGGATGGAGAGCGCCAGGTACTTCTCGCCGAAGACGAGCGCCGGGGCCTCGAAGGGCTCGCCGTCGGTCTCCCACCGGGCGATGTAGAAGCCGTCCTCCTGCTCGGTGAGCGTGAAGTCGTTGTCCACGAAGAAGGTCATCACGTCGAGCTTGGCGTCGTCGGGGGTGAGGATTTCCGAGGCCAGGGCGCCGGCCGACCGGTCCACCCACATGCCGACCCAGTCCTCGCCCGCCCGCTGGAAAATCGTCAGGAAGCCGGCGGTGTTCATGACCAGGTAATCGCCCACCTGGGCGGCGGTGCCGATGAGCGTCGTCTCGCTCTCGGTCCCGGGGTTGATGATTTGCGAGAGGTTGATGGACTTCCCGCAGGGGGCGAGGCCGTAGTAGGCGAGGTAGGGCCCGCCCGAGCCGTCCACGCCGAGGGCGTTGAGGGTCAGGCTCGTATCCAGGGGGGTGACCTCCGGCGCTTCGGGAGCCGTCTTCCCCCCAGCGGTGAAGGAGGTGGCGGTGCTCTCGGTGTCGCCGAAGAAGAAGAGGTGTCCCCCCAGGGCGCCCGAACCCACGGTGAAGATGTAGAGCGGGTTGCCGTCCACCGGCTCGGCCACGGCGAAGTAGCTTTCCCCGAAGGCCGCCCCCACGCCGGTCAGGCTCTGCTCGGTGCCCTTGTCGTCGGTCCAGCGCCACGTCACGTCGTACCATCCGCCCGGCGTCCGCTCGAGCTCCACCGGGTAGGTGTCCGTGGCGCCGTCGGCGTAGGTGGTGACGTTGTCGTAGCTTCCGCTCAGGTCCCGCTCGACGTTGACCAGGGCGGCGGGATCGGTGTCGGCCAGGACCAGGGAGTACTCCCCGGAGACGTCCAGCTCCGTGTTTAGGACGCCGGCCCCCCCGCAACCGGCGAGAAGGGCCGCCGCCGTCAGCAGGGCGACGGTGAAAATCGGGCTGACTCGCATCGAACCTCCCTTCGTGCGGCGCGGGGCCCTACCCGGGGCCCCCGCAATCCATCAATAATTCGTCTCTTTAGTGCAGCTGGCCCTCAAGCTCGTGGCTCGCGTTCCAGCCCGCCTGGTACTCGGCGTCCACGAAATACACCAGAAGGTCGGCCTGGTACTCGGCGTCCACGTAGTAAATCGTGAAGTCCGCCTGGTACTCGGCGTCCACGAAGTACCAGAGGCCGTCCTCGTCGGCCTGGTACTCGGCGTCCACCACGTACACCAGCCCCGCCGCCGCCGGCAGGGTGAGCGCGGCCAGGAAGAGGACCAGCAGCTTTTTCACGGTTCCTCCTTGATTGTACTGAAGGCATGACAAAGGGTTGATCGAAGTGCTATTTCTCCGTCTGGTTTTGGCGGGCCCTCGTCTCCACCGATTCACTCGTGGAACACCTGGGCGGTGAAGGTGTAGAGCTCGGCGCCCCGCTTCCAGGCGTCGGGCGGGAGTCCGGCCTTGCGGCAGGTGTGGGTCAGGAACTCCTCGTGGTCCCACCCCTGCTCCGAGGGGACCTGGGGCAGGAGGAGACCCGACCGGCCTTCCTGTCTCACCACGAGGCCGTGGCGGCCGACGGTGACCCGGCTCGGGTCGTCGCACCTGGCCAGGGGCGATAGCGCGCTTATCTCGAGGCGCAGGTTTTCCAGCTCCCCGGCCGTCACGGGGGGGAAACGGGGGTCGCCGGTGGCCGCCGCCACCGCCATCTCCCGCACCGCCTTCCATAGCGGCACGACGGGCTCCACGTAGCCGATGCAGCCCCGGAGCTGGCCGCCTTCGGTCAGGGTGACGAAGGCGCCGCGCTTCTGCCGCAGCCGGGCCGAGGGCTCGGTCAGCTCGGGCGGCTTCCGTCCGGCGAAGTGGTTTTCCAGGGCCTCGCGGGCCAGGTGCAGCAACTGCCGCCTCTCCTCCCGATCCAGATCGTGGGCTTCCTCTTTCGGGCCGGGCATGTGGAACACGGCGGAAAGGTAGCCGACGACCTGCCGCCGGTCGCCGGTGACGTCGCCCGAGGTGGCGTAGGAGATGACACGGGCGAGGGTGGCCCCCACGCCGTGGGCGTAGAACATCGCCGCCGCCATGGGGCCCGCGCCGCAGGCCGCCGCCCGCTCGCACTCCACGGACTCGAGCAGCTTCTCCGGCTCCAGCATCCGCACGTGGCCCGCGACCACCCCGTCCAGGACCCGGGCCATCGAGTCCTCGTGGTAGTGGGAGAGATCGCTCGAGGCCGCGACCAGGGTGTCCGCGCCGCCGAGGGACTCGGCCAGCGCCGCGCCCAGCCCCCGGGCCGTTTCCACGTCCTGGGAGCCCATCAAGAGCGGCACGAGCTTCGTCCCGGGCAGGGCGAGCTGGATGAAGGGGAGTTGCACTTCCAGGGAGTGCTCGAGGCCGTGGGCGGGGGTTACGGATTCCAGTGGGTAGGCGGCGGCCAGCGCCGCCAAGGCCTCCAGGTCCACCTCGACGAGACCGAGCGGCGTTTCGTAGGCCTCACCCACGAAGGCCGACACGCCGTCGAAGGGCACCCGGTGGCTGGGGGCGATGACCACAACGCGCCGGAAGGCGTTCTCGCCGATGGAGGCGTAGGCGCCGGCGGCGATGGCGCCCGAGTAAACGTACCCCGCGTGGGGCGCGATGAGGGCGCGGACACCCAAGAGCGGTTCGGCTCCGGCCCGCTGGAGTAGTTGGGTGACCTGGCGGCGCAGGGAATCCGCGGGCGCGGGGTAGAAGCTCCCGGCCACCGCCGGGGCGCGCACCTTCCCCGCAGCCTTCTTCTTCAGCGTTTCAAGATCCCACTGCATCTCAACCACCTAACGTGGATTACACTCGATTATACTGCTACTACGATGGATTATACAAAAATGGCATTTTTTATAATCATTACGCTAGTGGCTTGTTCGTAACCCGGACAATGTCTAAAGCTACATACAGCTTCGGTTGTTTGGTTTCAGCCACCTCATGTAGGATTCCTCGCTCGACCAATCCGTGCACACAATACTGGGCTCCCTGGTATGTTCTGTAACCCACCAAACGCTGAACTAGGGGTATGGATATGATTGGCTGCTTAAAGAGCATATCTACCAGCACCATCGGTTTGTTTGAGCCGAGATTTTCTACGTTGCGGTGCCAACGGGACTGCAAGTCGAGAAGCTGATGGAATCTTTGAGTAGCGTCCAGGGCCTGTTCTCTGACACCGCGCAGAAAGAATTTCAACCAACCAGACCAATCACCTTCCGTGCTTATCCGGTTCAGGGATTTGTTGTATTCATCGCGATTTCTTTCAAGATATGCGCTCAGATATAAAAGAGGCAGCGGTAGGAGTTCCCAGAACACGGTTAAAAGCGAGATTAACAACCTGCCCACCCTTCCGTTTCCGTCGCTGAAAGGGTGAATCGCTTCGAACTGATAATGTATCAATGCAAGCCGGATAAGCCGGTCATCGTCAGATGAGCCGTGAATGTACTTTTCTAAGCCATCCAGGGATTCGTGCATCTCGGTGATGAGCGGTGGTATGTACCTGGCTTCCTCGATGGTCGAACCCAGCTTCCCGATGAAGTTCTGGTTACGGCGGAATTCACCTGGAGCGGCTTGCGATCCACGCACACGGTACATCAAGCGTTTGTGCAGCTCACGGATCAACCGCAACGATATCGGAAATTCGGTATGGCGTTTCAGGCCGTAGTTCATCGCCGCCACATAATTCACAACCTCACGTAAATCCCTCTGAGCGGGTTCACCGGGTTGGACGGGAAGCCGTAGCTGACCGCCCTGGTACGCCAGTAGCTCTTCGATTTCCGTTTCCGTACCTTCGATCTTCGACGAGAGTACAGCTTCACGATTCATAAAGGGACGGACGAAAAGGTTTGGATCGGGTGTCATCCGAGCCAACCCCCGAAGCTCGCCCAAGGCTCCGTTGGCTTCGACGAGAAGATTTATCATCTCTTTATCATAATCTATCTTCGGTGGTAGTGGCTCGGGAATGAAAGCGAAAACTTCCTCATGAAGCTTGAAATAGCGCCCCGATGGTGTCTTTTCTAGATTCATATCCTGTTTGTATAAGGTGCGTAAATAAAAGCCTAAGAACCTCTAGTGGTACTAACTCGGCCCTTCCAAATCGGCGTACAAGTTTATCGGTTATACCCCGAAGTTGCTCTCAATCGCTGTGATTGTACTTGAAAAATGGATATCGTGTGAGGGATTATCAGCCCTCGAGGAGCACGCCCGTGGCCATGCGGCCCGCCGCCTCCCCCAGGGCCCGGTGGCTCCAGTAGCGGTCGCTTCGGCACCGGGTGCAGTCGCCCGAGGCCGTGATCCGGTCCGGGTCCACCCCGCGCGCAAGGAGCTGGTGCCGGACGAGGCCGGGGAGGTCCAGACGGGGGCCGCCGTCCGGAACCCGGCGGACGAACCGCTCCCCCCAGCGACAGGCGATTTCGTCGGCGATTGCGTCCGATACCTCGTAACAGCAGGGTCCGATACCGGGGCCCACGTGCGCGAAGAGGGAGGGCGGCTCCGCACCGAAGCGCCGCTCGATGAACTCCAGCGCCGCTCCCACCGTGTCGGCCAGGGCGCCCCGGCGGCCGGCATGGACCGCCCCCGCCACGCTCCCCCCCTCGTCGGCCAGGAGGACCGGGATGCAGTCGGCGGTGAGGACGACCACGGCGAGCCCCTTTTTACCCGTGACCAGGGCGTCGGCCCGGGGATAGGGGAGGGAGGTGGGGCCACGGGCGTGGTAAACCTCGCGGCCGTGGACCTGGTGTGCCCGGGCTATTCCCGCCCCCGGCGCGACCCCGTCCAGGAGTTCGCGGACGGTGTCCAGGGGGTCGTCGGCGGGATTTCCCGCCCGCAGGGTGGTGAACCCCGTCGCCGGTCCGACCCGGAATACATCCCAGCGGGCGCCCCTCACCGCCGGACCTCGACGGAGAGACCGGGGAACGTCTCGGCGAGCCGTGCGATGCTCGGGCTGTCCTCGGCCGGCGTCTCCTCGGTGTCGGGCACCCGCGCGTTGATGCGGATGTTCGCCGGTCCGAAGCGGGTGAAGCTGACCCGGGTGAGCTCGATTTCGGGGAGCCGGTGAATCCCCACCAACACCCGCTGGAAGTCGTTCAGGTCGCCCTTGAGGCTGAAGCGCACGAGGATGCAGTTCACCCTGCGCCCAAGCTCGGGGTGGTGGTGGAGGTAGCGGCGGATGGCGTGACGGGCGTGGGAGGTCTTCGCGAACCGGAGCCAGCCGGGCCTGGGGTGAATCTCCTCGGAGGTCAGCACCTCGACCCGGTCGCCGGCCGACAGCACGTGGTTCAGGGGCTCCGACCGTCCGTTCACCATGGCGCCCGAGCAAGTCAGGCCCAGGTCGGTGTGGATGCGGAAGGCGAGGTCGAGCACCGTGGAGCCCACTGGCAGGTCCAGCGCCTCCCCCTTGGGGGTGATGACGAAAATCTGCTCGGCGAAGAGGTCCACCTTGACCGCGCTGGCGAAGGTGCGGGCGTTGACGGACTGCTTTTCCCAGTCCACGATCCGCCGCAGCCAGAGAAGCTCGTCGTCGAGATCGGCGTCGAAACCGGCCTCCTTGTAAAAGAAGTGGGCGGCCACGCCGTATTCGGCGATGAAGTTCATCTCCTCGGTGCGTATCTGGACCTCTATGCGGCGGCCGAGACGGCCGTGAACCGCCGTGTGCAGCGACTGGTACCGGTTGGGCTTCGGGTTGGCGATGTAGTCGGAGAAGGCGCCGGCGATGGGGCGCCACAGGCTGTGGATGATGCCCAGCACGCTGTAGCAGTCGCGCACCTGCCGCGTGATGACCCGGATTCCCAACAGGTCCACCATGTGCTCCGGCGACTCGCCCTTCTCTATCATCTTGCGGTAGATGGAGTAGATGTGCTTGGGGCGGCCGAAGACGGTCGCCTGAATCTCCAGCTCCTCCAGCTTTTGCTTCAGCTCCTCGATGACCTCGCCCAGGATGGCCTCCTGCTCCGGCCTCCCGGTGCGGACGATCTCCGTCAGGTTGGCGTGCACCTCGGGGTGGAGGTACATGAGCGCCCGGTCCTCCATCTCCCACCGCAGCTTGGCGACGCCGAGGCGGTGGGCCAGGGGGGCGTAGATTTCCAGGGTCTCCAGGGCCTTCTCGCGGCGCTTCTCCGGGGGCATGTGCTGGAGGGTGCGCATGTTGTGGAGGCGGTCGGCGAGTTTGATTAAAAGGATTCGCGGGTCGTGCTGGGCGGCCAGGAGCAGCCGACGGAGGGTCGCCGAGGGCCCGGCCCGGGCCGACCTCTCCGCCTTGGCCTCCTGGGTCAGCCCCTGGACGAGGTGGTACACCCCCTCGCCGAACTCCTCCATGATTTCCAGTCCGCCGACGTTCGTGTCCTCGAGGGTGTCGTGAAGGATGCCGGCGATGACCGTTTCGGCGTCACCCCCCAGCTCGGCCAGGATGTAGGCCACCTCGACTGCGTGGATTAAAAAGGGGTCGCCGGAGCGGCGGCGCTGCCCTCGATGGGCCTTGGCGGCCAGACGGTAGGCCTCGTCGAGCTGCTCGAGCCACTCCTCCCCGGTGCGGGGGCGCAGGAGGGCGAGGGTGTCCTCGAAGACGTGGCGGCAGGCGGTGAGGTTCATAGCGGTATAGATAGAGGATTGCGATACCAGTATACCTCATCCCCGCCGCCCCCTCAATCCGCCGCGGGACGGCGCGTTGCATGGGGGTGGGGTGATGACGAAACGGGCGGGTGTGGACACCCGCCCCTACGATAATCCGCGAATCAGACCCGTAGGGGCGATGAGTCCACGGTCGCCCGCGGGCCGACCTGAACGGCGTGCCGTCGGTCGGCCCCTACGTCATCGCAGCGAGGCACGGACCGGGGTGAAGGCTGCCTTATTCCCCCTCCTCCCTTGGGGGGGAGGGTAAGTGGAGGGTGGTAAAACGGCGGGGATTTGCCGGGGGCATAGCTCGCTACGCTCGGTTAAAATCCCCGCCCTACATTTGGGTTCACGGCGGTTGACACAATCACGGGCGGGTCTGGACACCCGCCCCTACGATAATCCGCGAATCAGACCCGTAGGGGCGACCGTCCACGGTCGCCCGCGGGCCGACCTGAACGGCGTGCCGTCGGTCGGCCCCTACGTCATCGCAAACGAGGGTGAGGGGTAAAATACGGCGGCCCGCATCCCCCCTCTCCCAGTGTGAGAGGGGATGGGGGTGAGGGCTACCTTTGAAAAAAACGGCGGGGATATGTATCTGCGACCGAAGGTAATCCCCGCCCTACAAATCATCCAACGTCTGAACGACGCCCCCTACCCCGCGCCCTCGAACAGGTACTCCCGCGTGGCCGCCACCAGCTCGTCCAGGCGCCCCTCGTCGTATGCTTCGGCGTACATGCGAACCACCGGCTCCGTCCCCGAGGGCCGCAGCATCACCCAGCAGTCGTCGGCCAACAGGAGCTTGAGGCCGTCGGTGCGGTCCACCCCGCGCACCGCCACCCCGGCGAAGGTCTCCGGCGGCTCACCGGCCAGGCGCTGCCGGATAAGTGGCGCCAGCTCATCGGTCAGGCGGAGGTTCAGCCGCCCGTCCAGATACCGGCGCCCGGCCTCCACGTAGAGGTCCTCGATGAGCTGACGGACGGTCCGCCCGCTGCGGGCGAGCATCTCGGCCACGATGGAGCAGGCGAGGATGCCGTCCTTGTCCAGGACGTGGTCCCGGAAGCAGATGCCGGAAGACTCCTCGCCGCCGATTACCACCTTCCCCGTCGCCACCCACGCCGCGAGGTGTTTTATCCCCACCGGCGTCTGGAAGACCTCCCGGCCGAGCTTGGCCGCCAGGGCGTCCACGAGGTGGGTGGTGGCCACGGAGCGGGCGATGCCGCCCTCCCAGCCCCGGTGCCGCGCCAGGTGCCAGAAGACCAGCGCCAGTATCATGTTCGAGTTCACGTAGTGCCCGGTGGAATCCACCACCCCGAAACGGTCCGCGTCGCCGTCGCAGGCCAGCCCGATGACGGCGTCGGAGTCCCGCACCGCCTGGGACAGCTCATCCAGGCTGCGACCGCTGGGCTCGGGGGTATGGCCGCCGAAGAAGGCGTCGCGGTAAGCGTGGAGGACCTTGACCTCGCAGCCGTGGTCCATGAGAAATTCGGGCAGGTATCCCCGGCAGGTGCCGTAGAGGCAATCCACGACCACCTTCTGGGGATTGGCCTCCAGGGCCTGGACGTCCACTATCTCCTCGATTCGGGCCAGGTAGGGCTCCCTCGCCGAAACCAGGGCGCAGTCCGGGCGCTCGAGGAGGTCGTCGCGCTCGATCGGCCCCTCCCCCCGGACCTCGACCTCGCCCCGCAGGATTTCCTCGATGCGGTCGGTGACCGTGGTCGGCGCCGCGGCGCCCGTCGCCGGCGAGAACTTCAGGCCGCAGTATTGGGGCGGGTTGTGGCTGGCGGTGATGTTGACCGCCCCGCCCAGGACGCCGGTGACCACGGCGTGGGCGATGGCCGGGGTTGGCGCATCGCGGTCGGTGAGCCGAACCCCGACGCCGTGGCGCAGGAACTCGTCGGCGGCGCACCAGGCGAAGCGGTCGGCCAGGAAACGGGTGTCGTAGCTGACCAGAACGCCCTTCCCGGTGTCGCCCGTCTCCCCCAGGTGTTGCGCGATGGCGGCGACGACGCGGCGGACGTTGGCGAAGGTGAACTCCTCGGCGATGAGCGCCCGCCAGCCTGAGGTCCCGAATTTGATGGCCATGGAGCCCCTCCCGCGGCATTTAAAAAACTAGGTTAATTCAGCCCCGCCGGGCTGTCAAGGAATACGGCGAGCCCGGGACGGCCGACGCCCTCGAAAACCGGGCCCCTCCCGCGAGCTTGCCGCCCGCCGGCCGCTGTGCTAGTATTTGCTCCGCTACGCGACGCGACCCACCGGGAAGGCGGACCATGCTCTACGAGGACGGCGTCCCCACCCCGGAGGACCTCCAGAAGGTGCGGCCCTCCCCGGAGGACCTCGCCCGGGGCCCCGTGGTGGTCATCGAGTGCTTCCAGGAAATACCATGCGACCCCTGCCACACCAACTGCAAGTCGGGCTGCATTCTCCCCTTCGAGGACCTGAACGACCTGCCGCGCACCGATCCCTCCCTGTGCGACGGCTGCGGCGTCTGCGTGGCGGCCTGCCCGGGCCTGGCGGTCTTCGTCGTGGACATGACCGCCGGGGGGGAGGGCCGCGCCGTCGTCCAGATACCCTGGGAGTACATCCCCGTCCCGGAGAAGGGACGGGAGGTGGTGCTGACCGACCGGGCCGGGAAGCCCATCGGCAAGGGCGTGTGCCTCAAGGCCGTGCGCTTCCGCGACCGCACCTACGTCCTGCACCTCTCGGTGCCCGCGGAGCTGGCGATGGAGGCGCGGGGGATTGACCGTCGGGCCCTCGCCGAAACGCCCGCGTAAAGTCGGCCGATTAGTCGCGGCTCCGACGGGCGTTGGTTTCAGCCTCGAAAACGTAAACGATACCTCCCCCCTCGGAAGACCATGACCCAAGACGACTCCATCATCATCTGCCGCTGCGAGGACATCACCCTGGGCGAGATAAAACGGGCCGTCGCCCTGGGCTACGCCACCGTGGACGAGATCAAGCACTTCCTGCGGGCCGGGATGGGCCCGTGCCAGGGGCGCACCTGCGGGCATCTGGTGGCCCAGGTCATCGCCCGCGAGACGGGACGGCCCGTGGCGGAGGTCTGGCCCATGCGCGCCCGGCCGCCCTACCACCTCGTCCCCTTCTCCACCATCCTGGCCGAGTCCGGAGAGGCCGTCGCCTTCTCGAAAGGGGGCGACTAGCCGTGGGGAAGACCTACGACGCGGTCATCGTCGGCGCCGGGGTCATCGGCACCGCCGTCGGTTACTACCTCGCCCTCCGAGGCATCCGGGACGTGTTGATCCTGGACAAGGGGTACGTCTCCGGCGGGGCCACGGGCCGCTGCGGGGCGGGCGTCCGTCAGCAGTGGGGCCTCGAGATGAACTGCCGACTGGCCAAGATGTCCGTGGACATGTTCGCCGGGCTCTCCGACGAGCTGGGCGAGGACATCGAGTTCGAGCAGTCGGGCTACCTGGTGCTGGCCTACGACGACGATACCGTCGAGCTCTACAAAAAAAACCTGAAGCTGCAGAACTCCCTGGGCATCCCGGCGCGGTTGGTTGCCCCCGGGGAGGCCCGGGAGATCGTGCCGGTCCTGAACATCGAGGGCCTGGTCGCCGCCACCCACTGCCCCACCGACGGCCACGCCGACCCGTTCAAGACCAACTTCGCCTACGCCCACGCCGCCGTGCGCTCCGGCTGCGAGCTGCACACCTTCGAGGAGGCCACGGCCATCGAAACCGACGGCTCGGGCATCCAAGCGGTGGTGACGGACAGGGGGCGCTACGCGACGCGGACGGTGGTGAACTGCGCCGGGGGGCACGCGGCGGAGGTGGGCAAACTGGCCGGGCTGAAACTCGACTGCTTCCCCGAGCGGCACCAGATACTCGTAACCGAGCCCTACGAGCGGCTCTTTGACCCCATGGTCATCAGCTTCGCCCACCACCTCTACTGCCAGCAGGTGGTGCACGGCGCCTTCATCATGGGGCTGGGGATGCCCGAGGCGCCGGGCTTCAACGATGACTCGGGCTGGGAGTTCATCGAGGCCATGGCCCGGGCGGTGACCAGCATCCTGCCGATTCTGGCCGGCGTGCGGGTCATCCGGCAGTGGGCCGGGCTCTACACGAAAACGCCCGACGCCCAGCCCATCCTGGGGGAGCACCCGGACCTTCCCGGTTTCTACAACGCCGTGGGCTTCTCCGGGCACGGGTTCATGATCGCCCCCGCCACGGCCAAGCTCACCGCCGAGGCGGTCGCCTGCGGCTGCACGCCGGAGCTCATCGCGCCGCTGGACGCCAAGCGCTTCGAGCGCGGCGACCTGGTCCTGGAGCCCAACGTGGTGTAGGAGGAGGTATGGAAAGCGAGATAATTTTCTACATAGAAGAGTCCGCCGAGGGAGGCCTGGAGGCCAAGGCTCTAGGGTACTCCATCTTCACCGAGGCCGAGACGTACGAGGAACTGCGGCGGATGATCGAAGACGCCGTCCGGTGCCACTTTGACGAGGGGGAAAGTCCACGTCTGATCAGGTTGCATTACGTCAAAGAAGAGGTGATCGCTCTGTGAAGCTTCCCCGGGACGTAAGCGGGGTGAAGCTGGCCAGACGGCTGGGTAAATTGGGTTACGTGGTTACGAGACAAACTGGTAGTCATATTCGGCTGGCGAAAGAGGATGATAAAAAAACAGTATAACGGTGCCAAATCACAAGCCTTTGAAGATGGGGACCCTGCGCGGTATTTTAAGGGACATCGCGAAAAACACCGGGATTTCTGTGGGCGAGCTGATCAGAATCCTGTTCTAAGTCCGGGCACGTTTACAAAAGTGTGTGTCCATACCCGCCCGCTATTATTTATCCACCGCCGGTAGCCTCAATGTAGGGCGGGGACTTTTGTCCCCGCCGTTCCCGCATCCGACCCTCACCCTAACCCTCTCCCTAAAAGGGAGAGGGGACACGCGGCGGCCCGTTGAAGGGCCGCCATACACAATTGCCCTCGCCCCCTTGGGGGGAGGGGACATTGCTAATACTTGTACCCCCTGGCCTCCTCCTCGGTGAACTCCACCCCCAGACCCTGGGCGACCCGGTTGGCGAAGTTGAAGTAGCTCGCCGTCAGGTTGAGGTTGAGAATCTCCTTGTCGGAGAACCCCTGCCCGCGCAGGAGGTCAATGTCCTCCTCGGAAACCTCGGCGGGCGTGAGGGTCAGCTTGATGACGTAGGCGAGCATGGCCTGGACCCTCTCCGGCAGCTCCACGGTCTCGATGTCCTCGGCGAAGAGCTCGACCAGCTCGCGGTCCTTCCAGTAGTGGAAGAGCGCCTCGGCGTGATGGCGGACGCAGTAATCGCAGCCGTTTATCTTCGAGACGACGACCCCGATCATCTCACGCTCCACCCGGCTCAGGCCCTTCTTGGAGAACATGATCGAGAGGTAGAACTCCATGTGGGTTTCGATGGAGCGCGGATCGAGGCTCTGCACCTTCATGATGTTGGAGAGCTTGCCCCTCCGACGCTCGATGTAGGTGTAGATTTCATTGAGCATCGGGTCCGCCTCGGTTTTCTCTAGCACCTTGATCCAGGCCATGTCGCTCCTTCTACTCGCGGGTGCGGGTGAGCTCGCAGAAAAGGCTGGACGAATCCACCACGGTGAACCGCACGTCGGCCCCGAGCCCGCGGGTCAGCCCGCGGAACTCCTCCTCCCCCACCGTCTCCGCCCGGAAGCCGTCCCGGCAGACGATCACGCCGTCGCCGGTGCGCCCCTCGTCTATTTCCCCCAACAGGCCGGCCTCGGATTGCCGCCGAAACCACTCCAGGCGGTGGTCCCAGAACTCCGCGGCGTAGCTTGCGAAGAGGGCGGTTCCGCCGGGTCGCGTGACGCGGAGGGCCTCTTCAATCAGAATTCTCCGGTCCGCCCCGAAGGCCGAGACGCCGTTCTGGGCGCAGACCACCACGTCGAAAGAACCGTCGTAAAAACCGAGCGCGGCGGCGTCCATGCAGGCCAGGCCGATGTTCGGTCCCCCCGCCAGGCGAAGGCTTTCCGGGGAGGTGTCTACCCCCACCGCGCGGCGCGCCCGGCCGGCCATCGGTTGCAAAATCCTCCCGTAGCCGCAGCCCAGCTCGAGCACCGTATCGCCCGGGGCGATGCGGCTCAGGACGTGCCCGATCTCGGCCTCCAGGTAGCGCCTCACCCGGGGCGGGGCCAGCTCGTAGCAACGCCGGAGCCTCTCCGCCGACAGCTTCTCGGTGTAGTATCGCCCGGACATCCCGCCTCACCGCACCACGGCGAAGCGGTGATTCACCGCGGCGGTCGCCGTTTCCAGGCGCAGGATGTATACCCCCGACGTGAGCCCCGCGGTGTCGGCCGTCACGCGGTGGCTTCCCTCGGTCAGCTCCCCGGTGAAGATGACGATCACACGGCGCCCGGCCAGGTCGTAAACCGTCAACGTGACGGGCCGTCCGGCGTCGGGCCCGGAGATGACCACCTCGAAGTCAATCCGGTCGTCGGCGGGTGAGGGCCAGGGGAGGTCCAGCGAGCTTTCGCTTTTCAGGGGAAGGGCGCCCCCGCCGTCGTCCACGTACACCTCGACGGGGTCGAAGCGCACCCGGTCACCGTCCGCCGTCTCGGCCTCCACCAGGTAGCGCACCCGGCCCGACGGCGGCTCGCGGTCCAGGTAGCTCCCCTCCAGACAGTCTATCGGCTCCGGGTGCAGCGGCTCCCAGGGGCCGGGCTCCTCGCCGGGGACCCGCCCCCGGGCCAGCGCCGAGCGGAAGGCGGCGTCGTGCATCCCCAGGTAGTCGCCGGTCGCCGTGGTGGGCGCAAAACCCTGGCGGTAGAGGTACACCCCCGCCGCGCCGTTGCCCACACGCCAGGACAAGAGCACGCCGTCCTCGCGCGGCAGCGCCCGGAAAGCGTAGAGCTCCAGGACGCCGTCGTTGCGCAAAAGGACGTTGGGCTCCGTGTTCGACCAGTCGGTCTGCGCTAGGTCCAGGTCGGTGGAGTAGGTGTAAGAAATTTCGACCTCGGCGCCCGCGGGCGGCGCCGTCCCCAGCGACACCCATCCCTCCTGGCGGCCGCAGCACCACGCGCCCCGCGGCAGGGGGACGCCGTTCACCCGCACCTCGTCCACGCTCCGCACGGGCATCACCTCGAGGCGTAAGCACTTGGCTGCGCCGTCACCCGTGAACCACTCCCGTCCCGACGTCAGTCCGTCGTCGTCGTAGTCCTCGAAGAGGAGCGCCTCGGTGACCGGGTCGTAGCCGAAGTCGGAGAGCCAGTCGGGCTCGGGATTGAAGCGACCTCCGCGGTTCTCATAAATCCGGATGGGGCTCCACCAACCCCCGAGCGCCAGGTCCAGGTCGCCGTCGGCGTCCAGGTCCGCCAGCGCGGCGTAGGAGCTCATCTCGACGTCGGCGGAGACCCAGTCCGGTTCGGCGTCGAACATCCCGTCGTCGGAGAGGTGAATGAGGTCCACCTGCCCCTCACCGATCTGGTTGTTGTCGGCCAGAACGAGGTCGAGCCAGCCGTCGCCGTTCAGGTCCCCGGCGGCGATTTTCAGGGTGTCCCACTCCGGTGAGTCCTCCCACCCCGGCGTCTCGGCCAGGCCGTCGCCCGTGCCGAAGAAGACGGCGTTGGAGCCGTGCTCGGCGGCAGCCGCCAGGTCCAGGTAACCGTCGTCGTCGAAGTCGCCGAAGAGGACGTCCATCCAGTAGGAGCTCTTCTCCGATTCCCAGGCCGGAACGGGCCTCAGGACGCCCCCCTCGTTCTCGTACACGCGCAGCGGCTCGGCGCGCAGGACGTAATCAATGCCGCCGGCCACGGCCAGGTCAGCGTCGCCGTCCGAGTCGTAATCGCCCCAGGCGAGGCCGAAGGCGTTGTGGGCCGGTCCGCCCTCCCAGGAGGGCGCAGTCTCGAAGGTCGTCCCGAGGTTCGCGTACAGGGCGTCGTACCCGAAGGTCCAGTCGGGGTAGCCGCCGCCCAGCAGCGTCACCGCCAGGTCGGGGTCGCCGTCCGCATCGAAGTCGCAGCACTCGAGATGGCCGTGGTACTCGAGCGCCTCGCCGAACCAGGCGGGCTCGGGGTCCAGTCCCTCCGGCGCGTTGGAGTAAACCGCGCAGTACTCGCGCCGCATGTCGTTGCCGTTGGAGACGACCAGGTCCACCCGGCCGTCGCCGTCCACGTCGGCCCAGTCGCAGCCGGTGGAGCGGGGGTATTCGCCCTCGATCAGGTCCTCGGACTCCCAGACGGGGGTGGTGGTGAGGTTGATCCCGGCCGGGGCGAGGGTCGGCAGGAGGAGGAAGACGGTGGCGATTAGGCGCATTGTCCGGCGGACGTTTTTTTGCGTTCGTCTGATTATACACCAGGGGGGGCGGGGCGGTCTTTCAGCTCGATGACCCGCCCGGCGCCGCCCTCGGTCCAGGCCCGGGGGTACAGGCGTTTGATTTCGCCCCCGTGCGCGGTGCAGTGGGTGGCGCAGACGAGCGCCAGGCCCGCGAGGGCGTCGAAATCGCTGAACCGGTGGAGCCCGCCGATGAGCGCTCGGGGACGGTCGTACCGCTCCGCCCGGCGCAGAATGGTGCCCACCCCGGAGTGGGAGCAGCCGACGACGACCGCCAGGCCGCCCTCGACTTCCACCAAGAGCGACTGCTCCACGTCCTTGAGCTCGCCCGTGGAGCGGAGTCCCGGGCCCAGCTCCACCGGCGGCCGCACCCGGACGACTTCCCGGTCCGCCGGCGCCTCGCGCCACGATTCCGGCGCGTACAGCCGGGCCGTCGCGTTGTGCTCCAGGAAGGCCTCCAGGCCGCCGGTGTGGTCCCAGTGGGCGTGGGAGATGAAGACGGTGTCCACGGCGGCGGGGTCGAGGCCCAGGCGGTCCATGTTGCCCAGGAGGATGTCGCCCCGGGCGCCTGTGTCGAAAAGGATGCGCCGCCCGTGCGCCTCCACGAGGCAGGCGAAGCCCCAGTCGGCCCGCAGGTCGCCGCGGGCGGCCTCGTTGTCGTAAATTATCGTCAACCGCACGGTTCAGTCCTCCAGTACGGCGTCGGCCTCGATCTCCACCAGCCACTCCGGCTCGAGGAGCCCCTTCACTCCGACGAAGGTGCAGGCGGGCCTGATTTCACGGAAATACTCGCCGTGGGCCCGGGCGGCCTCGGGCCAGCGGGCGGCGTCGGTGAGGTACACCCGGGTGCGGATGACGTTCTCCCGCTCCGCCCCCAGGTCCTTCAGGGCTTTCTCGATTATCT
Source organism: bacterium (assembly GCA_035528375.1). NCBI lineage: Bacteria > bacterium. The sequence continues at coordinate 9,041 of DATKYS010000092.1, read as the reverse complement.
CCAGGCAGCGCAGGGTCTGGCGGTAGAGGTCGCCGGGGTGGGCGGGGGAGCCGTCGGGGGCAATGGGGGCGGTGCCGGCCACGGCGATGTACCGCCCGATCCGCCGCGCCCGGGAGAAGCCCGTCGGGTCCTCGTAGGGCGAGCCGGAGCCGACGTTGGTTCCAACCATTCCCGCCTCCGTTATTTTAGGGGGTGAGCTCGAAGAAGAGCGCGCCCGTCACCGGGTTCGGCCGGTAGGGCTCGATTTCGACGAAACCAGGGGGGCGGTAGAGGGCGACCGGCCGCAGGTCTCCGGGGACGGTGTCCAGGCGCATTGCGCTGTACCCGGCTTCCCGGACGCGCTCCAGATTCTCCGGTCCCTCCGCGTCCCTGCTGGTGAGTCTCACCACGGTCGGGGGTTAGGCTAGAACTTCTTCCGGAGCCCGCCGGCTTCCTTCCGCCGGTCCACGATGAGCTCGCCCGCCACCCCCACGTTCTCCGGCGGGTTCTCGTGGATCAAGACGACGACGTCCTCGATGTTGTACACGGCGCGGGTCGCGTCGTAGAGCGCCTTGACCAGCAGGCGCTTCTTCTCTATCTCCAAGGGCGGTCCTTCCACGGTGACGTTCGGCATATCTCACCCTTTCTCGTTCGGCTCCCGGCCGTAGACCTGGGGAGGGGCCAGCAGGTCGGGAAACCTCTCCCGCAGGGCCTGGCGGACCAGGTAGCAGTAGTGACACTCGTCCACGAAACGATCTCCGATTTCGACGCCGTACTCCCGGGCCAGCTCGGCGGGTCCGCCCCGGACCAGCGGGCCGCAGATTGGATGCCCCGCCGCGTCGTAAGATGATACCAACTCACAGAGCGGCGTTTTTAAGAAATTGCCCAGCGAGAGGCCCTGGCAGAGGTGCACGTGGCCGAAGGGGTCGAGGTGGACCCGCCCGGGGTGCTCCAGGTCCTCGTGGGGGCAGGAGGTCATCTCCCCGGCGGGCCTGGTGGGCAGGCCTTCGGTGAGCTTCTCCGCCGCGCGGCCGCGGAGCATGCTCCCGCCCCCCACTACCGGCTCGCCCTTCGCGCCGGTCCGCTCCACGGCGGGACGCTCGATGCAGATGGCGCACGCGGGGAGGCCCAGCTCCAGGGCGGCGGCCAGCGCTACGCTCCCCGGCGTTTGTTCACCCTCGCAGTGGAATGCATCGTCGCTCAGTGAGAGGTCCTCCAGCCCCAGGGCGATGAAGGGCTCCAGCCACAGCTTGGCGTCCTCCACGCCGGCGGCCCAGTAAGCGTTGGTGACCACCCCCGTCCGGAAGCCCCGCTCCCGCGCCAGCCGCACCCCCTCCACCAGCAGCGGGTGGAAGAGGGTGGGCTCGCCGCCCTCGAAGTACACCCACTCCAGCGAGGGGATTTTCCGCGCGTCGTCGAGGGTCTCCCGCAGCCGCGCCAGGGTGAAGGTCCCCTCCGACCTGGGCGAGCAGAAGAGGAAGCAGTGGTCGCACTCCCAGTTACAGGTGTAGGTCAGGAGAAAATGTATGCCGGTCAGCATGGCCGCCCTACGCCGGGGGATGGGGGATCAAGCACAGGAAGCGCAGCGTCACCCGGCCGGTGTTTTTGAAGTTGTGCTCCTCGCCGCCGGGGACGAAAATCACGCTCCCCGGCCCGAGGGATTTTTCCCCCTCCTTCCCCGCGACCACGCCGGTCCCTTCAAGGACGTAGACCTCGTGCTCCCAGGGGTGGGAGTGGTACGGCGTGCGGCCGCCGGGGTCCACCTCGATCTCGCGCATGGCGAAAGTCGGGGCCCCGTCCTCCCCGGCGATGAGCCAGCGGATGCGCGCGCCTTCGGCGCCTGTCTCTGTTATGGCGTCCTGGTGTACGTCAACCCTCCGGCGGATGAGCATCGGACCTCCTAAAAAATTTCCAGGTCGCGGCCGGAGACGACTTCCCCGTCGTAGCCGGAGCGGACCTCCTCCACGAGCTCCTCCTCGGTCGCCCCCCAGAAAAGCTGGTGGTAGAGGACCAGGAGTCGGGGCCCGGTTTTCCGCGCAATCTCCCCCAGCTCCACGGCCGAGGTGTGCATCTTCTTGTGGTAGCGTCGCCACGCGGGCGGCCTTCTCTCCAGCCCCGCCGCCGAGTATACCTCGTGGACCAACAGGTCGCACCCCCGGGCCTTTTCGACGAGCAGGGCGCAGGGCGCCGTGTCCCCCGAGACGACGACCGTCCGGTCCCGGGCGGTGAATTTGTAGCCGAAGGCGGGCCAGGAGCCGTGGTCCACTCCGAAGGCCTCGATTTCGATTTCGTCGTCCCGGAGAAAGACACCCGGCTCGATTTCGCGGGCCTCCACGCGGTGCCCGGTGCGGTTCGCCGGTTCCGGACCCTCCACGCGCTCCCGGACGTCCTCGGCGTAGGCGGCCAGGATATTCTCGGTCATGGCCGCCAGGCCGCGGGGTCCGTAAACACTCAGCGGCTCCTCCCGCCCCAGGGTCCAGGGGGTGAGGATGAGGTCGGGGTAGCCGGCGGTGTGGTCGGAGTGGAGGTGGGTGAGGAGGGCGGTGTTCAACCCGGTCACGTCGAGTCCCGCGGCGACGGCCCGCCGCACCACCCCGGGGCCGAAGTCCACCAGGTACGCTTTGTCCCCTACAACCACCGCCACGGCCGGCCCCGAGCGGTCGGGCTCGGCGTTGGGCGTCCCCGTGCCCAGAAGGATGACCGAGATTCCAGGGGACATGGGTGGCCCCGTCCTTCTTGGTCCCGCGTCCGTGTCGTCGCCCACGAAAAAACCCCGGGCCGGGGTTTTTTTTAAAATAGGGAAAAGCGCACCCGCTAGAGCTCCTTCACGAGCCGCTCGAGGAGCTCCAGACCCGCGGCCTCGGCCTTCTTCGCCGCCTGGAGCGCGTCCACGGCGGTGCGGCGGCGCTTCTCATCCTCCATGTACTCCGGCTTCATGGTGAAGAAGGGGAAGGTGTCCGCGACCTTTTTAAGGTTTTCCGCCACGGCCTTGTAGTAGCCGGCGGCCTTGTAGAAGTGGGCCATCAGTTGGCCGCTGAACTTCTCCGCCGCCTCCCGGAGGAAGGCGTGGGCGAAGCTGCGGCACTCGCCCCACACCGCGGCGTTGTACGCCGTGCCCCAACCGTCGGCGGTCGCGTCGCTCAGGGCGCGGATCCAGTAATCGTAGCCGTCCAGGCCGGCCCGGTAACCGGGATAAATCCACCTTTTCGGGTTCCGGGCGTGCTCCACGGCGAATCCCAGCGCCTCCTTCACCGCGGTCTTCAGCTCGGCCGGGTCGCACCGCTTCACCGTGTACATCTCGAGGCAGCCGATCCGAGTGTCGCCCACCTCCCGCCAGGGCTTGGGCCCCTTGCCCTCGTCGCACTTGGGGCCCGAGAAGAAGTAGCCGCGGTCGTCGTAGCCGTAGATGATGTAGAACTCGGGGATGTCCAGCTCCCAGCCGTAGCAGGGAATCCCGGCGTCGAGCGCCGCCTTGACGTTGTTCCAGGCGAGCTCCTGCTTTTTCTCGAAATCGCGGTCCGCCTTGACCGCCGTAATTACCTCTTCGGCGTACCCCGCGTTCTTCCCCAGCCTCGACAGCGTCTCCGTGTTCCAGGCGGTGGGCCCGCTGGCGCAGACCCGCTCGTGCACGTTGATGATGAAGGCGTGGCCGGTGAGGCCGAAGAGCCAGGCGTCGGACATCTCGACGCCCAGGTGTTCCAGGCAGCCCTTGACGCAGCCGAGGTGGGAGGTCCACATGCACTTCCAGCGGAGGTTTTCGAGTATTTTTCCCACGTCGTCCCCTTCGCGGTCGCTTGAGAAAAAGGGTCGTCTTATTTACAAAAACTTTAATATCCGGGGTGGTCCGCCGTCAACGCGATTCGTCCCCAAGTTGTTGGTTTTAATGGCACTTAGCTTAGTAACGGCCCGGTTCCCGTGCCCATTCGGCTTTTGGCACGCTCATGGGCGAAAGCGCCTGGGTCTCGAAAACCTCGCTCATGGATTACCGGCCGGTTTTGAGCTTGGGCGCCGTTGAGGAGCCCCAGGAGCGGACCCGCGCAGACCGGCACCTCGATAACGACTCCCCAACTTCTACGCCGGGGGGAGCCGTTTGAGCAGCTCCTCCATCGCCGCGAGCCCGGCGGCCTCGGCCCCGCGCGCCTTGGTCAGGGCCTCGATGGCGGCCCGGCGCCGATCCTCGTACTCGATATACGCCGGCTTGACCGCGAAGAAGGGGAAGGTGTCGGCGACGACGCGCAGGCTCTCGGTCACCGTCCGGTAGTGGCGCGCCGCCTCGTCGAAGAGGGGTCCGGTGTCGCCGCCGATCCGCCCCTTCGCCTCCTGGAGGAACTTCACGCCGTTCGAGCGGCAGGTGTACCAGACCACGGAGTTGTACGCCATGCCGAAGCCCTCGGCGGTGTTGTCCGCCACGGCCTTGATCCAGGCGTCGTAGCCGGCCAGCCCCGACCGGTACCCCGGGTATATCCATCCCGCCGGGTTCCGCGCGTGCTCCAGGACGAAGGCGAGGGCGTCGCGCACCGTGACGAGGTCGTCGGCGGGAGTGCCCTTTTTCAGGGCGTAGACCTCGATGCATCCGATGGGGGTCGTGCCCAGGCTGGCCCAGGGCTTGGGTCCACGCCCCGCTTCCCGGCGCGGTCCCGAGTAGTGGTATCCCGCCTCATCGTAGCCGTGGATGACGTAGAACTCGGGTATCTCTAGCTCCCAGCCGTAGCAGGGCCGGGATTCGTCCAGAGCCAGTTTCACCATCTCCCAGGCCGATCTCTGCTTTTCCGTGAAATCCGAGTCCCCCTTGAGCGCGAAGACGCCCTCGACGGTGTAGCCGAGGTTTCTCCCGAGCTCGTGGAGCGCGCGGGTGTTCCAGGCGGTGGGGCCGCTGGGGCAGACGGCGTCGTGGATGTTCAGGATGAAGGCGTGGCCTGTGGCGCCGAAGAGCCACGGCTCGGACACGCCCAGGCCCAGGTAGTCCAGGCAGCCCTTGAGCGCACCGAGGTGCGACACCCACATCCGCTGCCAGCGCAGGTTTTCCAGGAACTTGGCCATCGGTTTTTTTAGTCTCCGCTGCGTCCGCGTTTTTAAAAACGGACACACAAAACCAAGGATAACCCGTCTCCCGCCCTTAATCAAGTGGGAATTCGCCTTTACAGGGTGATCCGGGGTGCAATACAATCATTTAAGGGGAGCCTGTCCGGCGGGGGGAGGGTCGTGAATCGGAAATCTCTGCACCTCATCCTGCCCGCGCTGTTGCTCGCCGCCGGCTGCTACATGGACAACATGACCACGGCCCGGACCGCGGGCGCTGGAAAGGTGGACCTGACCGTGCCCGCCACTCTACGTAACCGCTGACTCCGGGGGGCACGCGGAGTCCTCGGAGAGCTCCCGGCTCATCGCCGACTACACCGTCTTCGGGTTTGATGTTTACAGTTTACCGCCGGTCAGCTCATTCGGCCTTGGCGCACAGTTCATCTTCCAGGCGCGGCCCGGCGGGGCGTTGCATTTATCGCCGCCGCCCGCTATAATCCCCCCCTGACTGGCTTTTTTTACCCCTACAAGCGAGGCGTGCCATGCGCAAATTCCTTCTCTTTTCCCTCTGCGCCACCGTCCTTTTCGGTCTCACGGCCTGCACCGAGGGGGCCGAGGCGGGGAACAAGGTTGACGTGGGTCAGATTCTGGAGGCGGCCGACACGGCCCTGGCCGAGGGGCGCTACGATGAAGCCGAGCTGGACTACCGCCTCGTCCTGAGCCTGGGCGCCGTCGAGGAGCACCTGACCCGGGCCCGGGAGGGGCTCAACTCCGCCGTGGCCGAGCGCTGCTACCGTGTGGCCTACAGGAATTTCGAGGACGAGCAGTCCCTCTCGATGCTCATGGGTCCGCAGCAGGGGATGAGCAAGGAGCAGATGAGCCGCGCGCAGCTCGGGCTGGACATCATCAGCTCGCCCCTGACCTCCGCGGGTCTGGCGGCCCTCAACGAAGGTCTGGCGGCCGACCCCCTCCACCCGGGGCTGAACTACCTCCTGGGGCTCACCTATGCCCAGTATGGCGCCACGGATAAGGCGGAGGCGCAGTTCACATACTGCGACAAAATCGCCCCCGACCACTGGGCGGGTCCCCGGGGCCTGGCCCAGATTTACTCGCAGACCGGCCGGATGACCGAGGCCATGGCCGAGGCCGAGATAGCCTTGACCCGCGCCACCGACCCCGTGGACCAGATGGCCGCCTACGAGATGCTCATCCAGTTCAGCTTCAACCCCGCCAAACCCGACGCGCACAAGACCTACCTGAAGGAAGCCAAGGAGAAGTTTCCCGAATACGGCGACCCCCTGGCGCTGGAGGCGATGCTCGTCCTGCTTTCCGGCGGGGCGACCCCGGACCTGGCCGCGGGGGTTCCCCTCGCCGAGGAGGCGCTGTCGAAGCCCTTCCTGAGCGATGGCAACCGGCTGACCCTGGTGCAGAACATGGCGGTGCTCTACGCCCAGCTCGGCCGCTTCGATGACGCCCTGTCGCTCATCGAGGAGCACGTGCGTAACGGGGGAAGGCTTTCCATAGCCCTCCTGCAGGTCCTCTCCCAGCTGGCGATTTTCCAGATGTCCCAGTAGGCGCCATCACCGTGTGCCTGAATGTAGGGCGGGGACCGAAATCCCCGCCCTACATTTGGGCGCACGTCGGTGAATAATTAAACGGGCGGGTGTGGACACCCGCCCCTACGTCCATCCTACGCGAATCCCACCCGTAGGGGCGACCGTCCACGGTCGCCCTTCGGTCGCAGATACCCATCCACGCCGCTCCACCCCCCTCCCTAAACCTCCTCCCAGAGAGGGGAGGGGAAAAGCGACAAGCTCCCACACGCGGCGGCACCTTAAAAAAACGGGACCCTTTCGGTTCCCGTTGATTCCATCGTCCACGCCCCTACGCGTCGCCGAACTGCTCCTTCATCTCCAGGTAGTTCATGAAACGCTCGAGGTGCTCCATGGAGTAAACGGTCATATCGTCGCCCTTCATCTCGAGCACCCGGGCGCGCACCAGCGTGTCCAGAATCTCCTCCACCTTGGGCTTGGGCAGCCCGACCATGCCCACCAGCTCCTTGATGGAAAAATCCTTGTCGAGCTTTATCCCGCCCCCGACCTTGGGTTCGCCGTGCTTCTGGGTCAGGAGCATCAGCGTCCCGGTGACGCGGGAGGAGTTGTCGCGGTAGAGAAGTGTTTTGATCTTGCGGTCGGCCTCGCGCAGCCGGTTGGACATCTTGCGCAGGATGCGCATGATGAGCTTGGGGTTGGTGGAAATCTGCGACTCGAAGATGTCGCTGGAGAGGACGATGACGTTGGAGTCCTCCATGGCCTTGGCCGTGGCGGAGCGGGGCTGGTTGTCTATGATGGCCATCTCGCCGAAGAACTCGCCGCCGGTGAGGACCGCCAGGGTGGTCTCCACGTCACGGCTCATCTTGGTGATGGAGACCTTGCCGGATTGGATGATGAACATCTCATTCCCGATGTCGCCCTCTTTGCAGATAACCTCGCCCTTCTTGAAGGTCTTGCCGAACTTCTTGAAGACCTCGTCGCTCATGCGCATGGCGCGGTCCTTTCCCGGTAGAAAATTGACGCCCGCGGCGGGATTGACGGAGGAAGTATAGCACAAAGGGGAAGGAGTTTCAGTCGGTGGTAAAAGGCTCCGGGCCGGGTCTAATCCAGCACCAGCCCCGCCGGCTCCTCCCCCCGGGCGGCGGCCTCGATCCGGTCCCGGAAGCGCTCGTTGGGCGGGATGAAATAGGGCACGGCCAGCCCCTCGTAGACCAGGAGCGGACAGACCTCGACGCCGTCCACCACGGGGTAGCCCAGCACGCGGCCGTACTTGTCGAAGACGACCTCGTCGAAGTAGAGGGTAACCCACCGTCCGCCCACGAGGCGGATCAGGCGGTCCCGGGCTTCGTCGAACCCCGCCTCGCCGCGCTCCGGGGTGTCTATCCCCAGCAGGCGGACTTTGCCGATACCGCCGCAGACGATGGTGTCGCCGTCCACCACGCGCTCCACGTAGTACTCGCCGCTCCCGCCGGGCTCCAGTCGGGCGGGCGAGGTGGAGACGTTGGCCAGGATGACCGCCGCCGCGGCGACGAGCAGGAGAGCGCCGAATATCACCCGGCCGTGGCTTTTCGGTTCCTTCTCCATTTTTCAGCGCGAGCGGACGACCCCCACCCTGGGGCAGAACACCCCCACGGGGCAGTCGGAGCAGTGTGGGGAGACCGGCTGGCAGCGGTTGCGACCGAAGACCACCAGGAGCGAGTTCAGCACAATCCAGTACCGCCGGGGGAGCTTCTCCCGCAGCGCCGTCTCCGTCCGGTCCGGGGTCCCGGTCCGCACGTAGCCCCAGCGGTTGACCACGCGGTGGACGTGGGTGTCCACGCAGATGCCCGGCTTGCCGTGGCCCACGGTGACGACGAGGTTGGCGGTTTTGCGGCCCACGCCCTTGAGCTTCACCAGTTCCTCGACGGTGTCGGGCACGCGGCCGCCGTGGTCCTCCGCGATTCTCCGGCTCACGTCGCGGATGGTTTCCCCTTTGCGGTTGTAGAAGCCCGCGGGGTAGATGGTCTTCGCGATGAGGCCGGGATCTAGACCGGCCATCCCCTCCGGCGTGTCGGCCAACCGGAACAGGCGCTCGGTGGCGGGGCCGGTGACCTCGTCCTTGGTGCGCAGGCTGATCAGGCAGCCGACGAGGACGCGGAAGGGGGCGTTTTTCCTGACGTTGGCGGGGGCGGGGTGGTAGGCGTCGGGGTCCAGGGGCGGCGGGCCCTGCCAGCGGCCCTCCCGATCCACGGTGAGCGGCTTCTCGCCGGAAACCTCCCGGGCCACCAGGGTGAGGACGACGTCGATTGAAAATTGTAACATTTATAATATTAAGCTCTTACGATGCCTTGGGGATCTGACCTGGAACCTTGCATTAATTTAGGGATACCTTTGTGTTCCTGGACCATCCTTAGTCTCATCTACAACGCTAGATAAAGGACTTACGGGGATGCTATCATGTCACATGAACTGGAGGCATGGTGGCAAACAAAGAGTCCGAGGATCGGCATG
>DATKYS010000091.1 GCA_035528375.1 bacterium | reverse complement strand
CACCACCGCCGAGCCGTCCATGACGGTCACCGGCTTCTTGGTGACGAGCTGGATGACCGCCTCGAAGACCACGGCGCTCACCGCGGCGACGGCGACGAGCATCAGCGACCGCCAGCCCTGGAACCACACCGCCCCCGCCAGGGCGGGCAGGAGGGCGACCAGGACCCAGCGCATGATTCTCGCGGTGTCCTCGGGGCTCTTGAGATGCGGGGCGGCGGAGACGGAGAGGCGGTAGGACTTCTCCGGCTCCTTCTTGGGGACGGGCTTGGCGGCGGGCTTGGGCTTCGGTTTCTCGGCGGATTCGGGCGCGGGCTCCGGCGCAGGCTTGGCCGTATCCCCGGGCGATTCGCCTTCCCCGGTGGCCCCTTCGGCCGGGATGTCGTCGTCTTTGGGCATCTAGGGCTTACTCCCGAACGGTGTTAAAAAAGGTATCCTGCGTTGTTTTAAACCTATCAATCAATTATTCCATCCTTTTTTAATTCATCGTAATTTAACCCATCAAAAATATAATCAATTTGCCAATAACCAATCAGCTCTTGGTTCGGATAGCCTTCTAGAAGCTCAAATACAAATTTTTTTAACTTAGCAAATGATGTATCTTTTATTATATTCTCAACATCACCTGTCAAAAATTCAATTTTATCGTTGACTCTTTCAAATACCTTCTTTACCAAACTTGCTTTGTATACATCCATTTTTTGTATATCATCTAATACACATTTCAATAAAATCTCAACAGCAATAATGTCAAGAGAAATACTAAAGTCGTTCTTGTCCATCTTCCTCTCCTTAGGCTGCAAATATCTACATGTAAATCATGTAACAAGATTAAAATAGGATTCTATTCATCTAACAATTCTGTCTTCCTAATTGCAGCAATTGATAATATTTCTCCATACACAGCTTCGTCACACATAATTCCCTCACTCTTGAGAATATCTAAATACTCATACCCCCATAGTTCGTCTTTCGTATCATTACAATCACAACAAACCGGCCATAGATTGTCTATATTATGAGGATCTTTACCTGTTATTTTCCAATAGTCATCAGTTTCAGGTACATCATGTTCTATTTCCCATGCTGTCTCAGGTGGATTAGCTTGACACTTACCGTGATCGTCGTAATGTATTTCTTTTAAACAATAAGCACAACTATCTGGATGTTTACTCCACACCATTTTTTTCTTTTTTTCCGAAAAAGCTATTTTTATCTTCCAAGCCATTATTGCCTCCTTAGGCCCCTTTGGCGCGCTCGGCGCGGCGCTTGAGCACCGCCGGCTTCGAGACCTTGATGGACTGGACCAGGTGCCGCCGGGCCGGGCAGACGTAGGCGCAGGAGCCGCACTCGATGCAGTCCCCCGCGCCGTAGAGCTCGGCCTCGTCGAGCTTCCCCGCCTCGGAGAAGGTGGCCGCCTCGCAGGGCACCAGGTTCATCGGGCACGTGTCCACGCACCGGGCGCAGCGGATGCAGGGGGTGGCGATGAAGTCCTCGGGCCGCGGCGGCGGCAGGAACAGAACACCCGACGTGCCCTTGGTCACCGGGATGTCGAAGCGGTGCTGGGCCAGTCCCATCATGGGCCCGCCGAGGATGAACCGCGCGGCGTCGTCGGTGAGCCCGCCGCAGCGCTCCAGGAGCTCGCCCACCGGCGTGCCCACCTTGACCCACAGGTTCTTCGGCTCCTTGACGATGGGGCCGGTGACGGTCACCGCGCGCTCCACGAGCGGACGGCCGTTCGCCACCGCGTCCCACACCGCGTAGGCCGTGCCAACGTTCTGCACCAGAACCCGGACCTGGAACGGCAGCCCGCCCACGGGGACCTCGCGGTCGGTGATCGCCTTGATGAGCTGCTTCTCCGCCCCCTGGGGGTACTTGACCCGGCACACGGCGACGTTGATGTTGGCCGCGTGGCGCGTCAGCTCCTCCAGATGCTTGACCGCGTCCGGCTTGTTGGCCTCGATGCCGATGAAGCCCCGCTGGGCCCCGGTGATTTTCAAAAGGATTTTCAGGCCCTTGACGATCTCCTCGCCCTTGGCGAGCATGAGCTGATGGTCGCAGGTGAGGAAGGGCTCGCACTCCGCGCCGTTGAGGATGACCGTGTCGAAGGTGTGGCCCTTGGGGGGGACGACCTTGACATGGGTGGGGAAGGCCGCTCCGCCCATGCCGACCAGCCCCGCATCCCGGATCCGCTCCACCAGTTTCTCCACCGGCGTCCGGTCCAGGTCGGTGAAGGGCTCCATGAGCGCCCATTCGTCTTCCTCCGCGGGCTCGATGACCACCGCCGGCTGGTTCCCGCCCAGACCGTGGGGACGGTCGCTGACCGCCTTCACCGTGCCGGAGACCGGCGAGTGGACCGGGGCGGAGACGAAGCCCGAGGCCTCGCCGACCACCTGGCCCGCTTTTACGACGGCGCCCTTCTCGACCACGGGGGTCGCCGGGGCGCCGATGTGCTGCGACAGGGGGACGACGACCTCGGCAGGGCGCGCGGCGGGCTCGATAGGCCGGGCCTCGGTGAGGTGCTTCGATTCGGGGGGGTGGACGCCGCCGGTGAAGGTCAGGGGCATATCTCGCCTCCGGGGGGTGGAAGCGGGGCGGAGTTGGTTACCGAAAGCGCGGAGCAAAGGGACTCAGATTTTGCCACAACCGGACCGCGGTTGCCAAGGGGGTAAATAATAGTCCGCCGGTTTATAAATGTAGGGCGACCCGTGGCCCTCCTCTCCCCGGGGGAGGCCTGCGAGGCGCGGGGATGGGGGTGAGGGCTTCCTTAAAAAAAGCAGCGGGGAAAGGATTCCCCGCCCTACGTAATCGCAATTCGCGGCGGCCCGCAGAGGACTCGTCCTACGGGGCCGCCCTACGTCATCGCACTCGCGGGTGAGGGGTGTAGCGGCCCCCCTCTCCCCGTGGGAGAGGGGATGGGGGTGAGGGCTGCCGTATGTTCCCCCCCTCTGGGGGGAGGGTTAGGGAGAGGGGCAAAAACGGGCCGACCTGAAGGTCGCCCCCTACGACATCGCAACGGGCCGGGGAGGGGGGTGCAGCTATCCCCTCTCCCTCTCAGGGAGCGGCGCGCCGACGGGCCGGGGTGAGGGGTGCATGTCCCCTCCCCCCTCTGGGGGGAGGGTTAGGGAGAGGGGCAAAAACGGGCCGACCTGAAGGTCGGCCCCTACGTCATCGCAACGCGGCACGGAACGGGCTCGGACCGCCCGGCGCCTAATCCACCACCGCCGCCCGGGGCTCCCCGTCGGCGGCGACCACCTCGCCCACCCGGTAGGCGAACTCCCCAGCCTTGGCGAGATCGGCCACCAGCGCCTCGGCCTTCTCCTCCGGCACGCAGGCGATGAGCCCCAAGCCGCAGTTGAACACCCGCTCCATCTCGTCGTCCGCCAACTTGCCGATTTTTTGCAGCCAGGCGAAGACCGACTGTTTCGGCCAACTGCCACGCTTCACGACGGCCTTCGCCCCCGGCGGGATCACACGCCCCAGGTTGCCGGCGATGCCGCCCCCGGTGATGTGCGCCAGCGCCGCCGTCCCGTGCTTGTTAAACAGCGGCAGGAGCTTCGTGTAGAGGCGCGTGGGCGTCAAGAGCTCCTCGGCCACGGTCTTACCCAGCGCGTCCACGTGCGCGTCCACGTCCAGGCCCGCCACGTCGAAAACCAGCCGCCGCACCAGCGAAAATCCGTTGGAATGGAGCCCCGACGAGCCGAGGCCCACCAGCGCCATGCCCGGCGTCACCCTCTCCGGCGAAAACTCCCGCCCCCGCTCCACCGCCCCCACGACGAACCCGGCCAAATCGTAGTCGCCTTCCTTATAAACGCCCGGCATCTCCGCCGTCTCGCCGCCGATGAGCGCGCAGCCCGCCCGACGGCAGCCCTCGGCCACGCCTGAAAGAATCGCCGTGTCCCGCTCCGCGTCGAGCTTCCCGGTGGCGAGGTAGTCCAGGAAAAAGAGCGGCCGCGCCCCCGCGCACAGCACGTCGTTGGCGTTCATCGCCACGCAGTCTATGCCGACGGTGTCGTGGACCCCGGCCCGGATGGCGACCAGGACCTTGGTCCCCACGCCGTCGGTGCCGGAGACGAGGAGCGGGTCCTCGAGCCCGGCGGCTTTCGGGTCGAAGGCGGCGCCGAAGCCGCCCAGCGCGTCCACGCAGCCCCGGATGCGCGTCGAGGCGGCCAGGGGTTTTATGGCCTCGACGAACCGCTCCCCGGCCCCCACGTCCACCCCGGCCTTCGCGTACGGATTGCGCCCCTGGTCCATCCGGCCCCTTTCGCGGTCAAGCACGGTCAACGGCTTCAGCCAATCGTCTTTTTCGATTCAACCACGGGCGGACCTGAAGGTCCACCCCTACGGGTCTGTTTTCAATTCCGGTACACCCTCGTAGGGGCCGACCGACGGCGCGCCGTTCAGGTCGGCCCGTGTCCGTTCACGAGGGCATTAAATCAACGGGACCCGAAAATGGATAATCACTGATAGTTTCAACCAGACCCTTTCGAATAGGATTTTCCCAAATGTACCTGGCAACTTCGACCACTTCCTCCTCACACCTTAAAACGTGGTCGTAGTAGCTTCTCTGCCACAAGTGGGAACCTCCGCCTCCCCTGTAATGAAACGAGCTGTTCTGCTTGAACCTCTTTACCAGCTTGGCGAGGCTGCTCTTCTCTTCGCCCGCGACCAAAAGATGCAGATGGTCAGGCATGAAACAGTACGCCATAAGGTGGAAACTCTCCTCGTCACACGCCGATTCCAATAAGGCTAGAATACCGGAAACAAGGGTTTCGCCTTTTAGAAGAGGTAGGCGGGAGTAGGTGCAGATGGTAATGAAATACGCGTACGGGCCGGTGTATTTGAATGAATGCAGCCGCGGCGCGGTGAGACGTTTGGGTTGATTTTCAGCCATTCGCCGTTCCGCGGGCGGACCTGAAGGTCCGCCCCTACGAGTCTACTTCCCTAGCCATATCGCCCCAGTACCGACGACACATCGTAATTCAACCTCGCGGACAATCGCTAAAACCTACCGCTCGCCCTCGGGGAACTCGGACTCCTTGTGCGACGGGGCGTCGGCCAAGCCGAGGAATAGCTGCGGCTGGCCCGGCCCGTGAACCGGCCCCTCGGGCCGCACCACGTAGATGCCGTCGAAGCATGCGTGGCAGAAGCTGTCCACCGGCAGACCCGTCCCCTCCAAAAGATGCTCCAGCGTCAGGTAGGTCAGCGTCTCGCAGCCGATGAACTCCCGTACCCGGTCCATGGAGGAGCTCTCGTTGGCGACGAGCTCCATGTAGTTGCTGACGTCTATGCCGTAGTAGCAGGGGTAGCGCCAGGGGGGGCAGCTTATGGCGAGGTGGACCTCGGAGGCGCCGGCGGCCTTGAGCATCTTGACGATTTTTTTACTTGTCGTCCCGCGCACGATGGAGTCGTCCACGCAGATGACTCTCTTATCCTTCAGCACGGTGCGGACTGGGTTGTACTTGAGCTTGGCGCCGAAGTCGCGTATCTGCTGCTTGGGCTCGATGAAGGTGCGGCCGACGTAGTGGCTGCGGATGAGCCCGAACTCGAAGGGTATGCCGGAGGCCTGCGCCAGCCCGAGCGCGGTGGGGTTAGAAGAATCGGGGACGGCGATGACCACGTCGCCGGTGATTCCGGCCTCGGCGAGCTGCACGGCCAGGCGGCGGCCCAGCTCCTTGCGCACGCCGTAAACGCTCTTGCCCCGCAGGACCGAATCCGGGCGGGCGAAGTAGACGTACTCGAAGACGCAGAACGCCTCGGGCCGCGGATCGAATGGCCACACGCTCCGCAGGCCACCCGCGTCCACCACCACCATCTCGCCGGGGGCTATCTCCCGCTCGTAGCGCGCGTCTATCACGTCGAAGCTGCACGACTCGCTGGAAACGAGCCAGGCCAGGTGGGCCTCCCCCGCCTCGTCGGTCCACTCGCGGGTGCCCAGGCACAGGGGGCGTATCCCCCGCGGGTCGCGCACGGCCACCAGCCGGTCCGGGGTCAGGGCCACCAGGGAGAAGGAGCCCTGGCACCGCCGCAGGGCGTCGCCGATGAACCCCTCGGGTTCGCTCTCCCGGCTCATCGCCATCAGGTGGACCATCACCTCGGAGTCGGTGGTGGTGGTGAAGATGGAGCCCTGGGCCTCGAGGCTCCGGCGGATGCTCTGGGCGTTGGTGAGGTTGCCGTTGTGGGCCACGGCGAGCTTGCCCTTGCCGAACTCGACGTAGATGGGCTGGGCGTTGAGGAGGCGGCTGGCGCCGGTGGTGGAGTAGCGGACGTGTCCGATGGCGGCGTCGCCCTTGAGGCGCCTCAGCTCACGCTCGTCGAAGACCTCGGCCGCGGTGCCCATGGCCCGGTGGAAGCGCATGGTGCCGTCGGTCAGGCGCGAGGCGATGCCCGCCGACTCCTGGCCCCGGTGCTGCAGGGCGTAGAGGCCGAGGTAGGTGTAAACGGCGCTCTCGGGATGGCCGAAAATGCCGAATACGCCGCACTCCTCGCGGGGACGGTCCGGTTCGGTCGCGTGGTTCAAGGTCACTTCTTTTCGGTTTTCAACACCGCCGCCAGACCCTCGAGGAAGGCCTCTATCTGCCAGTCCAGGCCGACGGTGACGCGGATGTGGTCGGGGAGGCCGAAGGCGGTCATGGGCCGGACGATGACGCCCTTTTTCAACAGGCCGTCCGAGAGGAAGGCGGCGCGCTCCGCCGTGTCGGCGGGGAAAAGCACGAAGTTGGCCGTCGAGGGCACCGTCTCGAATCCCAGCCCCCGCAGGCCCTCGACGAGTGTCTTCATCCCCGCGCGGTTGACCTCCAGGGTCTGGGCGACGAATTCGGAGTCTTCCAGGGCGGCCAGGGCGGCGTGCTGCGAGAGGGAAACGACGTTGAACGGGGCGCGGACCTTGTGCATCTCGACGACCAGCTCCGGGTCCCCGATGCCGTACCCCACCCGCAGGCCCGCCATGGCGTGGGACTTGGAGAAGGTGCGCAGGATGAAGACGTTCCGCCGGCCGGAGACGAGGAATTTAAGGCCCGACTCGTAATCGGAGACCATGTCGTCGGCGAAGAGCACGTACGCCTCGTCCAGCGCCAGGACCACGTGGTCGGGCAGCGCCCCGATGAACCGCCCCAGCGAAGCCGCGTCGTTGTACGTCCCCGTGGGGTTGTTCGGGTTGGGCAGGTAGACGAGCTTGGTCTTGGGGGTTATAGCGGCCAGCATCCCGTCCAGGTCTATGACGTAATCCGGGCGCAGGGGTACGCTCCGGTGCACGGCGCCGAATGTCTGCGCCATCAGCGGGTACATGAGGAAGCTCTTCTCGGAGTAAACGACCTCGTCGCCGGGGTTCAAGAGGAGCTTGGCCGCCAGCTCGATGACGCCCGACGAGCCCCGGTCCACGATTATCATGGAGGGGTCCACCGCGTGGTGCTCGGCCAGGGCCCGCGTCAGGTAGTAGCAGGCGTCGTCCGGGTAGAGGTGGACCTCGCCCACGTGCGCCCGGAGAGCGCGCATCACCCGCGGCGGGGGCCCGAGCGGGTTCTCGTTGGAGGCCAGCTTGATTATCTCGCCCTCGAGGCCCAGCTCGCGCCTGAGCTCATCGGAGGGCTTGCCCGGCTTGTAGGGGCGGATGCCCTTGACGGTCTCGCGCACGCGGAACATGGCGGCTCCCGTTGGGTTTTGGCGGTGGGCGTGGATAGTGGAACGGGATTTTAACACGGTCCAGGGGGGAGGTAAAGGGCCCCGCGGAGGGCCCTTGCGATAAAGCGTTAAATATCTTATAATTATAAAAGGCATCGCGTGAACGCCCCGCCCGGAGCGGACATACCGGAAAAAACCTGCCGAGAAAGGGGATGGTCTCCCTGCTCACATATTTGAAAATCACCGAAGAAAAGGACCTGCCGGACGGTCTCGTCGCGGGCGACGTGGTGGATTTCCTCCACGAGCACCTGGGCCGCTTCAGCGACGACCGGACCTCCATCGCCCGGGCGCTGGAGTACGCCTTCTCCCCCGAGGCCGGCAAGGGCGGCTTCGTCCTCCTGGCCGAGCAGGGCGGGGAAACGGTGGGGGCGGCGGTGATGAACCGCACCGGCATGAGCGGCTACATCCCGGAGAACTACCTCGTCTACGTGGCCGCCGACCGGAGGCGGGCCCCCCTGGGCACCGGCGCCGAGCTCGTCCGCCGCGCCCTGGAGGAAAGCGAGGGCGACGTCGCCCTCCACGTGGAGCCGGACAACGCCGCACGACGCATCTACTCCAGACTCGGCTTCGCCAAGGTCTACATCGAGATGCGCTGGAAACGGCCCCCGGAGGAGGAGTAGATGGCGCACCTCCGGATAAACATCGCCAAGATACTCTCCAACATCCGCAAGCTCGACGAGCACCTGAGCCGGTACGACAAGCGCTGGACCCTGGTGACCAAGCTCTTCTCGGGACACGAGCCCTCCCTGCACCGGCTCCTCTCCGACCCGGTGGTGGAGCGGCTCCACTCGATCGCCGATTCGCGCCTCTCGGGCCTGATGAGGGTCAAGCAGCTCCGGCCCGGGATGACGACGATGTACCTCAAGCCGCCGCCGCTCAGACTGGTCCGCTCGGTGGTCCGCTACGCCGACGTCTCGCTCAACTCCTCCCTGGCCACCATCCGTGCCCTGGACGAGGCCGCCGCGGACTCGGGACGACGGCACGGCGTCATCGTCATGCTCGAGATGGGCGAGCTCCGGGAGGGGGTCATCGCCGAGAGGATCTTCGACTTCTACACCGAGATACTCAGGCTGAAGCACATCACCATCCTCGGCATCGGGACCAACCTGGGCTGCATGCACGGCGTGGAGCCCACCTACGACAAACTCATCCAGCTCAGCCTGTACAGGCAACTGCTGGAGGCCCGCCTGGGCCGGAGTCTGGAGCTCGTTTCCGGCGGGAGCTCCATCACCCTGCCGCTCCTGAGGCGGCGGAAGGTCCCCGCGGCGGTCAACCACTTCCGCATCGGCGAGGCGGCCCTCCTCGGGACCACCCCCCTGACCGGGAAACGCTTCCGCAACCTCTCAACCGACGCCTTCGATTTCGTCGGCCATATTCTCGAGCTGAAGCGCAAGCCCAGCGTCCCGGAAGGGGTTGTCGGCCGGGGGCACGTCGGGCGCGCCCAAACCCACGAAGGGGAGGAGCTCCGGCACCGGGTCATAGTGGATTTCGGCATGATGGACGTCGCCGTGGAGAACCTGACGCCCAAGGACCACCGGATGCGGTTCGCCGGGACCACCTCGGACATGACGGTTTACAGCCTGGAATCGAACCTCGGCCGCGGCGGGCGCCCCCGTTACCGGGTAGGGGGCTCGGTGCGCTTCAAGCCCAACTACATGGGAGCGGCGCGGCTGATGCACTCCAAGTACATCGAGAAGCGCGTGGTGTGACGGAGGCCGGGGTGAGGTGTAAAGCGGCGGCCCGCAGAGGACTCGTCCTACGGGGCCGCCCTACGTCGTCGCAAGAAGCGGAGCGAGGGCCGGGGTTGCAGCGTCCCCTCCCCCCTCCAGGGAGAGGGTTGGGGTGAGGGGTGAAAAGGCCCCCCTCTCCCTGTGGGAGAGGCTCGCCTACGGGGATGGGGGTGAGGGCTGCCTTATGTCCCCTCCCCCCTCTGGGCGGAGGGTTGCTTACGGGCCGGGGAGAGGGGTGAATACGGGCGGGTGTGGACACCCGCCCCTACGATAATCCGCGTATCAAACCCGTAGGGGCGGCCGTCCACGGTCGCCCGCGGGCCGACCGGTCGGTCGGCCCCTACATCGTCGCAACCCGGCGCGGCCCGGCGCGGCGCTTTTTTGCCCTTTACACGATTCCGCGCCCTGGGATAAACTGACCGCACCATTGCACTCCAGCCGAAGGAGTCGTCGTGAAGTACGGCGCCAGAAACCAAATCACCGCCCGGGTCACCTCCGTCAATAAGGGCGACGTCATGGCCCTGGTCAAGTTCGACGTCACGACCCCCGCCGAGATGGCCTCGGTCCTGACCGTGGAGTCGCTGGAGCACCTGGGCCTGAAACCCGGCGACGAGGTCCGCCTCGTGGTCAAGGCCGTCAACGTCCTGCCCGTCAAGGAATAACCAACCCCACAGGAGTCCGGCATGGCAAGAATCGGCAAATTTTTCATCCTCCCCTTCCTCGCCCCCATCCCCCTGATCCTCTACGCCCTGCTGCCGGAGATAGCGGGGTGGAACCCCGAGGAGGAGCTGGGCGAGGTCGTCAACGTCATCATCTGGGTCATCCTCATCGGCTTCGTGGTCGTTATGTCGCTCTTACCCTTCAAGAGCGCCTTCGGCTCCTTCTTCGGGACCAAGGAATCGAAGCGCATCCAGGCGGAGGGTCGGCAGGCCACCGCCATCGTGCAGGCCATCGGCGAGAACTCCGAGGGCGGGATAGTCACCATCAACGACCAGCCGCTTCTGAACCTGCAACTGGAAGTACATGACGGCAGCGTGCCGCCCTACCCGGTCAGCCTGGACACCGTCATCCCCCGGTCGGCGGTGCCGCAGTTCCAACCCGGCGCGGTCATACCGATAAAGATTGACCCCGAGAACCCGGACAAGATCATCATAGACTGGCAGCGGGGCTCGTCGGGCGAGCAGCCGGAGGCGCCCTCCGTGGGCTCCAAGTGGAGCGAGATGGACAAGCGGCTCCTGGAGGCCGAGGGGATTGACGGCACCGCCAAGTACCTCGCCCTGGAGGACACCGGCCGGAGCCAGGACTTCAACCCCGTCGTCCACCTCACCATAGAGGTGAGCCCCAAGGGCGCCGAAACGTACACCTTCGAAAAGGACGTGCCGCTGCCGACCAACGTTATAGGTCTCATCCAGAGCAAGCTCGGGAAGAGCTTCTCCGCGCGCATCCACCCCCACGACGGCACGAAGGTCTCGATCCACATCGTCCCCTAAAGAGGGCCGGAATCGAATGGCGAAGACGGATTTCACCCGGCGGGCGCTCGCCCTCATCCGGGCCGTCCCGCGAGGACGGGTGGCCACCTACGGGCAGATAGCCGACCTGGCCGGCAACCCCCGCGCCGCGCGCCAGGTCGTCCGCCTCCTCCACTCCTCCTCGGAAACCGAGAGCCTCCCCTGGCACCGCGTGGTGAACGGCCGGGGGACCATTTCCCTGCCCCCGGGTCGCGGGTACGAGGAGCAGCGGGCTATGCTCGCGGCCGAGGGGGTCATCTTCGACGACCGGGGCCGTATAGACCTGAAGCGTTTCCTCTGGACCCCGGCCTGAAGCGGCTCCCTCTCCCTTCTAGGGAGAGGGTTGGGGTGAGGGTCGGGGTAGGAATCGTCGAAAACGCGGCGGCCCGCGGCCTCCCTCTCCCTCCGGGAGAGGGATTGAGGGTGAGGGCCACCTTTTAAATGCGGCGGGGAAAGGATTCCCCGCCCTACGCCAGCGCAACGATACAGTGCCGGGGAGAGGGGTGAATCGGTCCCCTCTCCCTTCCAGGGAGAGGCGCGCCTACGGGCTAGGGTGAGGGTCGAGATTGGGAACGTGATGACGGCGGCCCGCGGAGGGACCGCCTTACATCATCGCAAAACGCATGACGCGGCGCCGTCCCCCTTTACACCAATCCACCAACGGGACTAAACTAGCCCCGCACCTCAACGCGGACCCCCGTCACCATGAAACTGCGCGAATGCGATTTCCTGGTCATCGGCTCCGGCATCGCCGGGCTCTCCATCGCCGTGCGCTCCGCCTCCCACGGTTCCGTCGTCGTTCTGACGAAGAAGGAAGCCGCCGAGAGCAACACCAACCTGGCCCAGGGCGGCATCGCGGCGGTCATCGCCCCCGGCGACTCCTTCGATCAGCACGTCAACGACACCCTCCGCGCCGGGGTCGGCCTCTGCCACCTAGACGCCGTGGAGCTCATGGTGCGCCAGGGACCCGAGCGTGTCCGGGAGCTGGTGGAGCTGGGGGCCGATTTCACCCGCGAGCCCGACGGCGCATTCGAGCTGGGCCGGGAGGGCGGCCACTCCTCGCGCCGCATCGTCCACGCCAGCGACCTGACCGGCTACGAGATAGAGAAAGCGCTCCTGACCGCCGCCCGCAAGCGCGGCGTGGAAATCGTCACCAACTCGCTGGCCTACGACCTGACGCTGGCCCCGGGGCCCGACGGCCTCAACCAGTGCACCGGGGTGGCGGCGGTGGAGGGGGACGAGGTCGTCTTCTACCGCGCGCGGGCCGTGTTCCTCTGCACCGGCGGCGCCGGCAAGGTCTACCTCTACACCTCCAACCCCGACGTGGCCACCGGCGACGGCATGGCCCTGGCCCTCCGTGCCGGCTGCCGGATGGCGAACATGGAGTTCGTCCAGTTCCACCCCACGTGCCTGTACCACCCGCAGGAGCGGAGCTTTTTGATAACGGAGGCGCTGCGGGGCGAGGGGGCGCGGCTTCTGAGCAACGACGGCCGCCGCTTCATGCTCGACTACGACGAGCGCGCCGAGCTGGCGCCCCGCGACATCGTCGCCCGGGCCATTGACTCCGAGATGAAGGCCTCCGGCGAGAAGCACGTCCTGCTGGACGCCACGCCCGTCGGGGCGGAGAAGCTGAAAAAGCGCTTCCCCAACGTCTACGGCCGCTGCCTGGAGCTGGGGTACGACATCGCGGAGAAACCCTTCCCGGTGGTCCCGGCGGCCCACTATTTCTGCGGCGGGGTCCTGACCGACCTCCGCGGCCGCACCGACCTCCCCCGCCTCTACGCCGTCGGCGAGTGCGCCTGCACCGGGGTCCACGGGGCGAACCGCCTGGCGAGCAACTCGCTCCTGGAGGCCGTGGTCTTTGCCCACGAGGCCGCGGGCGACCTGCCCCGTTGGCTGGAGGAGCTGGGTCCGCCGCCCGTGGACGCCCCGCCCACCGAGGTCCCCCAGGTCCGCCAGCCCACCGAGATGGTCACCCTGGACCACGACTGGGACAACGTCCGCCGCCTGACCTGGGACTACGTGGGCATCGTGCGCTCCGACCGCAGGCTGCGCCTGGCCGCCGACCGGCTCCGGCTCATCGCCCGCAGTGTGGAGGACACCTTCCGGCGGGGCTTCTGCGCCGACCTCATCGAGCTGCGCAACATCACCCAGGTGGCCCGCATGATAGTCCAGAGCGCGCTGGGGCGCCGGGAGAGCCGCGGGCTGCACTTCAACCGCGACTGCCCCGAGACCGACGACGTCCACTGGGCCAAAGACACGGTTCTCACCCAGTTCGGTTAGGGGGAAGATGGGTGCGACCGAAGCGGTGATTACGGACCTCCGGCGGCGTGTGGCCGACGCGGCGAGCGTCGTTGTCTTCACCGGGGCGGGGATGTCCGCCGAATCCGGCGTCCCCACCTACCGCGGCCAGGGCGGCCTGTGGAAGAACTTCCGCGCCCAGGACCTGGCCACTCTCGATGCCTTCCAACGCAACCCCGCCCTGGTCTGGGGCTGGTACCGCGAGCGGCGGAACAGGCTCCTCGAGGTCGAGCCCAACGACGGCCACCGGGCCATCGCCCTAGCCGCCGGGCGGGTCCACCTCACCCTGGCCACCCAGAACGTGGACGGCCTCCACGCCTTCGCCGGTTCCGTGAATTTCCTCGAGCTCCACGGCAACATCTGGCGCGAGCAATGCCTCTCCTGCCCGACCACCGACGACCGGAGCCGCCACTGGCTCGAAAAGGTCACCCAGGGGGAGGCGGACCCGCTGCCGTTGTGCCCGGACTGCGCGTCGCTCATGCGCCCGTCGGTGGTCTGGTTCGGGGAGGCGCTGGACGGGCGGGTGATCGAGGCCGCCTTCCGGGCCGCCGAGGGGTGCGACCTGATGTTCGTGGTCGGCACCTCGGGTGAGGTGCAGCCTGCGGCGAGCCTGCCGGTGTTGGCGCGCCGCGCCGGGGCGTACGTGGTCGAGGTCAACATCGAGCCCACGCTCTTGACGGAGCGGTGCAATGTGTCGCTCTTCGAGCCGGCGGGCCGCGTTTTGCCGAAAATCCTCGCATGACGGCCCCCCTCTCCCTTCCAGGGAGAGGCTCGCCGACGGGCTGGGGTGAGGGTCGAGGCCGGGAACGTAAATACGGCGGCCCATCGTCCCCCTCTCCCCGTGGGAGCGGCGCGCCGACGGGGCTAGGGGTGAGGGCTTCCTCATAAAAGACGGGCCGACCTGAAGGTCGGCCCCTAAGTCATCGCAACCGCGGGTGAGGGGTGCAGCGGTCCCCTCTCCCTTTTAGGGAGCGGCTCGCCGACGGGCTGGGGTGAGGGTCGGGGCCGCGAACGTGGAGAACGCGGCGGTACCCTGTCCCCCTCTCCCCGTGGGAGCGGCGCGCCGACGGGATTAAGGGTGAGGGCTACCTTATAAAAAACGGGCGGACCTGAAGGTCCGCCCCTACGCCGTCGCAGCACTCACGGCGCGGCCCACGTCTCCAACGACCCGTCCAGCCCCAGCTCCGCCGCCCGCGCCTTGACCTCCCCCGCCACGTACAGCGATCCCGCGACCAGAATCAAATCCCCCGGCCGT
This sequence comes from bacterium, assembly GCA_035528375.1. Taxonomy (NCBI): domain Bacteria; species bacterium. The sequence continues at coordinate 2,156 of DATKYS010000091.1, read as the reverse complement.
GATTCCGACAAAGCCGCCTGCAACGCCTCCACGGGACCGCCTGGAACCGCAACGGTCTTCTCCACCGGCAGCAGCGCGGCCAGGGTCTCCACCGCCGCCGCCCGGGGGCTGTCCGCCTCCGTCAAAAAAATGCGGTCGAAGGACCCGGCCAGAGCGCACATCGCGGGAATATCCTTGTTCGCGGAAACGCCGAAGACGAGGAATCTGCGCTCCGCCGGCAGCCGCCGCACCTCGCCAAAGATGGCCGACAGCGCCGCCGGGTTATGACCGCCGTCCAGGACGACGGTCGGCTTTTCACCCACGACCTCGAAACGCCCCGGCCAGCGCAGCCCCGTCAATCCGCGTAAAAGTAAATCTTCATCCGCGGGGAAATCGAAGCGTCCGGCCAGAAATCGGTACGCCGCCAGCGCCAGACCGAGATTCCCCCGCTGGAAATCCCCCTTGAGCGCCAGCGGCTTCGAGTTCCAGAGCACCCGGCGGTCCCCGTCCAAGCCGAGGCCCGCGAAATCGTCTTCCCCCAGAAAACGCAGCTCCGTCCCGACCTCCGCCGCCCGCGCCTCCAATATACCCCGCACGACGTCCTCCTGCGGGACGCTAATCGCCGGGACGCCGGCTTTTAAAATTCCCGCCTTCTCCCGCGCCACCGATTCCAGCCCCTCGCCCAGCACCCCCTCGTGGTCCAGGGCGATGCGCGTGAATAGGCACAGCGTGGGCGCCATGACGTTGGTGGCGTCCAGCCTCCCCCCGAGGCCCACCTCGAGCACGGCCCACTCCACCTTTTCCTCGGCGAAGTGGAGGAGCGCCAGGGCTGTGAGTAGCTCGAAAGTCGTGCGGTAGCCGCCGCCTTCGCCGTGGCCGGATTTTGCCTGAACTTTTTTGAGCTTCCCGGTGAGGCGGGCGAAGTCGGTTTCTGAAATCATCGCGCCGTCCACGCGGGCGCGCTCCCGGATGGTCGCCAGGTGGGGGGAGGTGTAGAGGCCGGTCTTTTTTCCGCCCGCGGTTAGAAGGGCCGCCAGGGCCGCCGCCGCCGCCCCTTTCCCGTTCGTCCCCGCCACGTGGACGACGGAAAGCGCCCCGTCGGGGGCGCCCAGCTCGTCCAGGAATTTACGGAAAGCGACCAGGTTCCACGTCCGCGTGTCGTAGGTGAAGCGGTCCTTCCGCTCGTAATCGGCGAAGGAGTAGAGGTAGGCCTGGGCCTCGTCGAAGCCCATCAGCCGACCAGGAGCGCCATCTCGCGGACCGCCTCCTCGAGGCCGGTGAAGACGGCGCGGGCGATGATGGAGTGGCCGATGTTGTACTCGGCGAAAACGCCAAGCTCCGCGACGGGGGCGACGTTCAGGTAGGTGAGGCCGTGCCCGGCTGCGACGTAGAGCCCCAATTCGGCGGCGATTTCCGCCCCCTGCGCCAGACGCGAGAGCCGCTCGTCGCGCTCCGGCCCCGGCTTGGCGTTGGCGTACTCCCCGGTGTGCAGCTCCACGGCGGTGAACCCGGCGTCCAGGGAGGCCATTATCTGGCCCTCCACCGGGTTGATGAAGGCGCTGACGGGAATCGGGGACAAGCGCTCGACGACCTCTTTCAAGGCGGCGAGCCGCCCGGCCACGTCCAGGCCGCCCTCGGTGGTGACCTCCTCCCGGCGCTCGGGGACCAGGGTGCATGTGTCGGGGCCGACCTCGCGGGCGATTTCGATGATCTCGTCCGAGGCGGCGAGCTCCAGGTTCAGGTGGCTGCGGCAGACCTGTCGGATGAGGCGCAGGTCGCGGTCGCCTATATGCCGACGGTCCTCGCGCAGGTGGCAGACTATCCCGTAGGCCCCGGCCCGCTCCACGATGCCCACGGCGTTCACCGGGTCGGGCTCGAAGGTCCGGCGGGCCTGGCGCAGGGTGGCGATGTGGTCTATGTTCACGCCCAGGCGGGCCATGGTTTCCTCCTCGGTTCAGCTTACACCGGACATTTTATCTCATTTCGGGGCGGGAATGAATGATGACGTAGGGGCGGGTCTCCTGACCCGCCCGTTTTTTTATAGGGTGGCCCTCACCCCGACCCGTCGGCGCGCCGCTCCCACGGGGAGAGGGGATAGCGGCAGCCCCCACCCCCGGTTGCGATGACGTGGGGCGGGTCTCCTGACCCGCCCGTTTTTTTATAGGGTGGCCCTCACC
>DATKYS010000090.1 GCA_035528375.1 bacterium | reverse complement strand
CCGCCCTACATTTAAAACCGCGCAATTCCCCGTTGGGGCGACCGTCCACGGTCGCCCGCGGGCGGGTGTGGACACCCGCCCCTACATCATCGCAACCCTTATTCTCCCTCTCCCTTTCAGGGAGAGGATGGGGGTGAGGGTCGGGGTCGGGATAGAAGAGAACGCGGCGGCCCGCAGAGGGGCCGCCCTACATCATCGCAAGGAAGGGCGATGGCTTTCGTAAAAAAACCGGCCGACCTAAACGGCGCGCCGTCGGTCGGCCCCTACGTCATCGCAGTTCGTCGCCAAGGGTCAGTTAATCACAAAACAACCGCGGCGGTCCCCCACCCACGCCGCCTAGTCCCGCAGGGCCAGGGCCGTGGCCACGGAGTAGTAGCGCTCGTGGGCGATGGAGATGAACCAGCGGTTTATCCCCCTGACCCGGGCCAGGTCCCGGGCGTTTCCGTGGAGCTCGAGGCTGACCCCGCCGCCGTGCTCCGGCACCACCTCGAACTCGTGGAAGAAGGAGCCCTGCCCCCAGCCGCAGCCCAGGGCCTTCATCGCCGCCTCCTTGACGGCGAAGCGGGCCGAAAGCTTGGCCAGGAGCCCGGGCGAGAGCTCGGCGCCCCAGCACCGCGGCCACTCCCGCTCGCTGAAGACGTGCCGCCGCAGACGCTCCTCGCGCCCAGAGCGGAGAAGCTTGCTGAAACGCGCCAGCGAGACCACGTCTATGCCCAGCCCCAGGATGTCGCTCACCGGTTCAGCCCCCCGCGTCGGCCGACGGGCGTATTATAGCACTTCCTAGCGCGGCGGGCCGGGGTTGCAGTCCTTGCAGGGCTCGTAGCCCTCGAGGACGGCGTCCTCCCGGGTCATCCGGCGCAGGTTATCCTTGCCGCGCACGTGCGGGCAGTACGGGGCGTGGTACCGGTCGCCGTGCTCGGTGACGTAGACGAAATGCCCGGTGTAGGCGTCGGGCATGCCCTCGTCGCCGGCGGCGGTGGTCTCCGCCGGGCCCTGCTCGGTGCCCAGCCCGGCCTCGGCGGCCGGCTCCTCTTTCTCCGCGTTACACCCGGCCAACGCCAAAAGCGCCAGCGATAAAACCACGAACAGCGGCAGCAAACGCATCTATCTACCTCCCTCGAAGCTCACCGGACCTCCTGGGGCCGGTAACGCCACAACGCCAGGCCGAATCCGACCACCCCGTACCCCAGGAGTACCAGGCAGGGGACCAGAACGTCGCCCAGGCCGCCGCCGAAAGTGAAGAGCTCCGCGTAGGCGTCCATGGCCCAGGCGTTTATCGTGATGTGCGCCAGGGATTGCATCCACTCCGGCGTGATGAACAGCGGCCACCAGCTCCCGCCCAGGGCGCTCATCACCAGAATCACCAACAGGCCGAGCTGGTCAACCTGCTTGGCGGTGCGGCAGAAGGCCAACAGGGCCAGCGCCAGCCCCACCGAGGCCGCGACCACGCACACGCTCACAACCAGGAGCGCGACCGTCGAGCCGGGGTAGACCGCCCCGAAGGCCACCGCCCCGAAACCGAACAAGAGGCCCATCTGCGCCACGGGCAGCGTCAACAGGAAGCCGGACTTGCCCAGGAGGTAGCCCTTGAGCGAAAGCGGCGAGGTGAGGATGCGCCGGGCGAGGCCCTTCTCCCGCTCGGCCAGGACGCCCGCCGCCGCCGACGCCGCCCCGAAAAGCGCGAACATCACCGCGTAACCCGGCACGTAGTGCAGGATGGCGTTCCACTCCGCCGCCGTGGCCCGCACCTCCTCGATCGTCACCCGCACCGGCGACCCGGACTCGGTGAAGTCCTGCCAGTCCAGCGAACCTCCCGACCCCTCCTCCTCGGTGATGTAGGAGCGGACCTCGCCGCGCACGTCCTCACGGGCCTCGGGGGAGACGAAATCCGCCTCGTCGAGGAAGCGGTCGGCCATGCGCAGGGCGACGTTCTTCCCCGCCGGGGCGATGGAGGCGCCCTGGACCAGGTTTTCCAGAACGCGCAGCTCCTGGTCGCGCCGGGGGTTGGTCAGAAGGGTGAGCCCGGCGTCGGCGTTTTTCTCCACGGCCCCGGTGAATCCCGGGGGGATCAAGAGCGCCGCGGCGTAGTCGTTGTCCTCCAGAGCCGCCCGCGCAGCGGCCTCGTCGGGCAGCGGGACCAGCACGCACACCCCGGAGTCCCCGATGGTTTTCAGGAGTGTCTTCGCGGCCTCGCCGCCGTCCGAGTCCACCACGGCCAGCTCGATGACCCACTCCCCGCCCCCGGAGAAGGCGAAGCCCACCACCAGCATCATGCCGATGGGCAGGAGTGATGAGAGGAGGACGGCCTTGGGGTCGCGCAGGAACGCGCGCCAGTCCTTCTTGAATATGGCCCAGAGTTTATTCATGGACTAACCGCCGTCGCGCAGGGCGCGGCCGGTGAGGGAGAGGAAAACCGTCTCCAGGTCGGCCCGGACGATGTCCACACCGCCCACCCGCAGGCCCGCGCCGTTCAATAGCCCCACCGCCGACGCCAGCACCCGCGCCGCGGGGTCGGTGAAGAGCGTCAGCCGCCCGTCGGAGGCGGCCAGCTCGATGACCCCCGCCAGCCCCCGCAGCCGTTTATCGAGGTCGTCCAAAATCTCCCCGCCCGTCAGCTCGAAGTCCAGCCGCGTCCGCTCCCCGGAGAGTTTCAGCAATTCCTCCTCGGTGCCCAGCGCCAGGAGCTTCCCGTGGTCCAGGATGGCGATGCGCTCGCAGAGCGCCGAGGCCTCCTCCATGTAGTGCGTGGTGTAGACGACGGTGGTGCCTTCGGCGGCGAGGGAGCGGATGGTGTCGAAGATGTGGGCCCGCGACTGGGGGTCCACCCCGGCGGTGGGCTCGTCGGCCAGAAGGATTTCCGGGCGGTGGACGAGGGCGCACACGAGGTTCAGCCTCCGGGCCATGCCGCCGGAGAAGCGCTTCACCGGCTCGTGCGCCCGGTCCTTGAGCCCCGCCACATCGAGGGCCCAGTCCACCCGTTGCGCGAGCTCCCGCCGCGTGAGGCCGTAGAGGGAGCCGAAGAAGGCCAGGTTCTCGCGGGCGGTGAGCCCGTCGTAGAGGGCGATTTCCTGGGGGGCCAGGCCCAGCCTGCGCCGCGCCTCGGGCCGCGTCGGGGGCAGGCCGTCCAGCCGCACCTCCCCCGCGTCCGGGGCGATGTAGCCCGCGATGAGGTTGATGGTGGTGGTTTTCCCGGCGCCGTTGGGACCGAGCAGGCCGAAAAGCTCGCCGGGGCGGACGGCGAGGTCCACCCCGTCCACGGCGGCCAGCCCGCCGTAGCGCTTGGTCGCCCCGCGCAGCCCCACCGCGGGCGGCGAGACTTTGGTAGAATCGGCGTCGTTGCCCATCGCATCCGAGGATACTATTTCACCGTCCGGGTGTCCAATGGTTGACGGCGTAGGTCTTTTCAGGGGTTCCCCTCATTGGCGTTCTTGGCTTCGACCTTGGCGTCGTTAGCCTTTTCGGCGTTGAAGCGGGTATCGGCGGCCTCGTAGGCGGCGTAGGCGGCCTCGGCGTCGGCGGTGGCGGCGTTGAAGCGGGCGGTGGCGGCGTTGAAGCGGGCGTCGGCGGCATTGAAGCGGGCCTCGGCGGCGGCGGTGGCCCAACCGTAGCCGCCCGCGTCTTGTACGGCGACGACAGCGTTAGCGGCGGCGACGGCGGCGTCAGCGGCTTCACAGGCAGCGTCAGCAGCGTCGGCACGGCGGGCTTCGGCAGCTTCGTAGTCGGCGTAGGCGGCAACCTTGAAGGCGGCTAAGGCGGCCTCATGGGCGTCCTCGGCAGCGGGCTCAATAACAGTCTCAGCGGTCTTGTCGTCGTCATCGCAGGTGGCGACAGCAGCTACAAGGGCGAAGGCACAAACAGCGGCAAGGACGACTTTACTCCTCATGTTTCCCTCTCAGGTTTACGTTTATTTACTTTCCTTCGCCCCGGCATCAGCGTCGCCGTGAGGGTAAGGGGTTGTCGTTTCACCAGAGCTATCAGTCAAGCGCAACATCTCGTTCACTATCTCCTCGGCGGCATCCATTCTTTTAACAGCCTCTTCGGAGGTGCTAATGAGTTGAGCGACAGTATCTTTGTTTTTAGCCCACCATTCGGCAAGCCGTGCGGCTTCCGCTTCCCTGCGGGTATAGAAACGCCGCGTCAAACCCGCCACGTAATCCAAAGAACCTGACACATGAGAAGTCCCGAACTTCCGCTGAGCCCTGAGTGGGAGAGGTGCATAATACAGCCCGTCACAGTAATCGACGACGATAAAATGTCTGGATCCAACCTTGTATACTTCGTACATTTTTCCTCCAGGTCGTACCGGTTATCTAGAGTATAGCTAGACCAACGATAAGGAGTTTCGAGTTCCAAGTAATGGGGTAAGGCATTAAGGTCAATTGTCCAATTAAACACGATTTAGAGTTTCGAGGTCCACCCCGTCCACGGCGGCCAGCCCGCCGTAGAGCTTCACCGCCCCGCGCAGCTCCACCGCGGGTTTTCGGATTTTAGTAGAATCAGCGTCGTTGCCCATCGCATCGGAGGATAATATTTCACCGTCCGCGTGTCCAGCGGTTTCCGTCCTCATGCCGGTTTACGAGGCGCGGGCCACGCTCGCGCGGGCGGTCGCCTCGTGCCTGGATCAGCGGGGCGTCGGGCTGGAAATAATCGCCGTGGACGACGGCTCCACCGACGGGAGCGGGGATTTATTGGAGGGGCTGGCCCGGCGGGATTCGAGAATCAAGGTCATCCGCGGGCCGCACCGGGGGCTGGTCGCCGCGCTCAACCGGGGGCTGGCCGAGTGCCGGGGGGAGTTCATCGCGCGCATGGACGCCGACGACGCCATGCTCCCCGGCCGTCTACAAAAACAGGTGGATTATTTAAAGGAGCGTGCCGAGCTGGCGGGCGTCGGCTGCCTGATCCGGGTCGAGCCGGAAAGTGGGATGACCGCCGGCGCGCGGCGCTACCTCGACTGGAGCAACTCCCTGGTGACGCCCGGGGACATCCGCCGGGAGATTTTCGTCGAGAGCCCGCTGGTCCACCCGACGATGACGCTCCGGCGTGCAGTTTTAAACGAGACTGGCGCCTGGTGCGATTTCGATGGACCCGAAGATTATGACTTGTGGCTGCGTCTGGTCTTCGATTGCGGGCTGAAGCTGGCGAAAGTGCCGGAGGTGCTCCACGTCTGGAGCGACCGGCCGGACCGGCTGACGCGCACCGACCCGCGTTACCGGCCGGAGGCGTTCCTGGCATTGAAGTGCCGCTACCTGGGGAAATACGCGATCGAGCCGCGCGGCGGATACGTCCTCTGGGGCTGCGGGCCGGTGGGCAAGGCGCTCGCGCGGGAACTGGAAAAGGCAGGCTGGAAGCCGGAGGCCATCGTTGAGGTACACCCGGGCCGGATCGGGGCAAAGATTTTCGGCGCGCCGGTGATTCCGGTGGAGCGGGCCACGGAGTTTTGCCGGGGGCATAGCTCGCTGCGCTCGGTTCTCCGGTTCGTCCATCTGGGGGCGGTGGGGCAGGCCGGGGCGCGGGAGCGGATGCGGGGGGAGATCGAGCGCCTGGGGCTGGTCGAGGGGGGGAATTTTTTCTTCACCGCGTAGGTGGCGCGCGGTTTTTATGGAAACGGGCGACCGTGGAGGACTCGTCCTACCGGTCGCCCCTACGGGTCAATCTCGCGATGTAGCCGTAGGGGCGGGTGTCCACAACCGCCCGTTTTATTCACCACCGTGCGACTAAACGTAGGGCGGGGATTCCCATCCCCGCCGTTTTTTCAAAGGTGGCCCTCACCCTCAATCCCGTCGGCGCGCCGCTCCCGGAGGGAGAGGGAAACTGCGGGCCGCCGCCCTTTCCTGTTCCCTACCCCGACCCTCACCCCAGCCCTCTCCCTGGAAGGGAGAGGGGGACCGCTTCGCCCGTTGGTTGCGATGACGTAGGGGCCGACCTTTAGGTCGGCCCGTTTTTTTATAAGGTGGCCCTCACCCCCAATCCCGTCGGCACGCCGCTCCCGGAGGGAGAGGGGGGACCAGGGACCGCCGCAATCACTTCTTCCCGCGCCTGGCCGGGGCCTTCTTCTTCGGGACCGTTTTCTTCTTCGCGGTCGTCTTCTCCTTCGGAGCCTTGGGGACGATGCCGCCGTCGGCGTCGCGTTCGAAGTTCAGCGTCCCCCGGCACTTGGGGTAACGGGAGCAGCCGAGGAACTCGCCCTTCCGCCCGTGGCGGACCACCAGGGGCTCGCCGCACTCGGGGCAGGGAATCTCCGTTTTTTCCGCCGGGGGCCTCGGCGCCCGCTCCCCACCGCCCAGGCGGCGGATGTTCTTGCACTCGGGGTAGCCGGTGCAGCCCAGGAACGGCCCGAAGCGGCTCCGCTTGAGCGCCATCGGCCGACCGCACAACTCGCAGATTTCCCCGGTTGCGGCGGTTTCCTCCGCCCGGTCCGTCAGCACCACGCGGCCGCCCGAGTCGCGGCGGAAGTTCGAGGTGAAGTCGCACTCGGGGTACTTCGAGCAGCCGACGAAGGCCCCCGCCCGCCCGAAGCGGATGGTCAGCCCCCCGCCGCACTTCGGGCAGACCGGCTCGGTCAGGAGCGTGTTCTCGCCCCGGTGCTTCGGGAGCTCCTCTTCCGCCCGGTGAAGCTCCAGGGCGAACGTTTTGTAAAAATCGGCCAGAACCTCGCGCCACTTCTTCTCCCCTCGCGCTATCTCGTCCAGCTCCTCCTCCAGCTCCGCGGTGAACTCCACCTTCAGCACCCGGGGGAAGCCGGCCACCAGGAGCTTGGTCACCAGGCGACCCAGCTCGGTGGGGAAGAAGGAGCGGTTGTCGTCGAGCTCCACATAATCCCGCTGCTGGAGGGTGGAGATGATGGCGGCGTAGGTGGAGGGGCGGCCGATGCCCCGCTTCTCCAATTCCTTGACCAGGGAGGCCGGCTTGTAGCGCGGCGGCGGCTGGGTGAATTTCTGCCGACCGTCGAGCCAGGCGGGCTCCAGCACGTCGCCCTCGGCGAGCTCCGGCAGCAGGACGTCCCTGGCCTCGCCCTGGTCCGGGTAGACCGCGAGGAAGCCGGGGTCGCGCAGGATGGAGCCCTTGGCGGAGAACTCGGCCCGACCCGACTCTATCCGGGCATCCGCCTTGTCGAAGAGCGCCGGGGTCATCTGGCTGGCCAGGAAGCGCCGCCAGATCAACTCGTACAGCCGGAGCTGCTCCGGGGACAGGTGGTGCCCGATGAGCTCCGGCCCGAGGAAGGGGTCCGTGGGGCGGACCGCCTCGTGGGCGTCCTGGGCGCTCTTCCCGCTCGTGTGAACCCGCGGCGCGTCGGGGAGCCATTGCGGGTGGTTTTTTCCGATCCAGTTCCGCGCCAGGCCGAGCCCCTCGTCGGACACGCGGACCGAGTCGGTGCGCATGTACGTAATCAGGCCCACCTGGCCCAGCTCGCCCAGCTCCACCCCCTCGTAGAGCTGCTGGGCGACGCGCATGGTCCGCTTGGGGTCGAAGCCCAGGCGCGTGGAGGCGTCCTGCTGGAGGGTGCTGGTGATGTAGGGTGGCTGGGGCTGGCGCTGGTGCTTGCGCTTCTCGAAGGCGCGGACGGTCCAGGGGCCCTCCTGGATTTCGTACAAAAGCTCCCGGACGGTGGGCCAGTCGCCGAGGGCGGCCTTCTTCCCGTCCAGCTTCATCAGCTCCGCTTCGAGCGGCTCGCCGGAGGCGGTCGAGAGCCCGGCGACGACGGGCCAGCACTCCTCGGGGACGAAGGCCTCGCGCTCCTCCTCCCGCTCGACGACGAGGCGGAGCGCCACCGACTGGACCCGCCCCGCCGAGAGGCCGCGCCGGACCGTCTTCCACAGAATCGGCGAGACCTGGTACCCCACCAGGCGGTCCAGGACCCGCCGGGCCTGCTGGGCGTCCACCAGGTTCAGGTCAATCTCCCCCGGGTGCTCGAGGGCGCGCGTCACCGCCGCCCGGGTTATCTCGTTGAAGGTGATGCGGTAGATCGGCCCGCCGTCTATGAGGGTGGCCAGGTGCCAGCAGATGGCCTCCCCCTCGCGGTCGGGGTCGCAGGCGAGGTAGACGGCCCCGGCCCGCTCCGCCGCCCGCTTGAGCTCGCCGACGATCCTCTCCTTGTCCGGGATGACCTCGTAGGTGGGCTCGAAGCCGTGCTCCACGTCCACGCAGAGGTTTCTCTTCGGCAGGTCGCGGACGTGGCCCCGGCTCGAGGCCACGTCGTAGCCCTCGCCCAGGTAGCGCTTCAGCGTCTTCACCTTGGTGGGGCTCTCGACGATGACCAGGGGCTTTCCGGAGGGGCTTCGGGACGCGCTCTTAGGCATGTTGTTCGGCCCGGTGTGAGGGAGGAGCCGTGTAAATTTTCGGGCGGCGTCGTTTTCTGGGGTTTATAGCAGAAATCGGCGGGCTTGGCAAGCGCGGTCTAGAAGGGACGACGGTAGTACATGCCGGGGAGCGGCTCCACGACGCCTTTGAGCTCCAGGGACAACAGGAGTTGGAGGACCTCCGCCCGGGGGCTTCCCAGACGGGAGGTGAGCTCGTCCACGTGGATGGGCTCGGCGGTGAGGCTTTCCAGGAGGGCGGCCTCGCCGTCGGTCAGGTCGGGCGCCTGGGGGGCGGTCACCCGGTCGGCGAAGAGGCGGGGGTCGGCGGCGTGGCCCACGGCCCGCAGGATGTCCTCCACCGTCTCCACCAGGGCGGCCCCTTCTTTCAACAGGGCGTGCGAGCCGCGGGCACCGGCGCCGATGGCGTTGCCGGGGCAGGACATCACCTCGCGGCCCAGCTCGGCGGCGAAGTCGGCGGTGATGAGCGCCCCGGACTTCCGCGGCGCCTCCACAACAACCACGCCCAGCCCAAGGGCGGCGATGAGCCGGTTGCGCCGGGGGAAGTTCTGCGCCTGGGGCTCCGTGCCCAGGGGGAACTCGCTCACCAGGGCGCCCGAGGCCCGTATCCTGTCGTAGGACGAGCCCTCGTTCGCCGGGAAGACCAGGTCCACCCCGCAACCCAGCACGCCGATGGACCGCCCCCCGGCGGCGACGGCCCCCATCTGCGAGGCGAGGTCTATCCCCGCGGCGCAGCCCGAGACCACGGTCACCCCGACCCGCGCCAGGCCCCCGCCCAGCTTGCGCGCCAGCTCCCGGCCGTAGGGGCTCGGGTTGCGGGTGCCCACCATGGACACCGCCAGCCGGTCCTCGGGGAGGTAGCTCCCACGCACGTACAGCACCGGCGGCGGGTCGGGCAGGTCCTTGAGCGGGGCGGGGTAGTCGGGGTCGGAGAGGAGGAAGAGGGACAGGTCGGGGAATCGTTTTATCGCGTCGAGCTCGCGCTCCAGGCGCTTTTGGTGCGCCTCGGTGCGGGCGGCGAGGATGTTGGCGGCGCGGACCTCGCCGATGCCGTGAATCTGGATCAGGCGACCGTAGGGCGCCGCCAGGGCCTCCCGGGCCGAGCCCAGGCGCTCCACCAGGCGGCGGAAGTGAACCGGCCCCACCTCGGGGACCAGGTTCAGGCTTATCCAGGCCGCGACCTCGGAGTCCGGCGCTATGTCACGCGGAATGTGCAATTTCCCACGTATATTTCTCTTTTAGGCCGTTCAGATGACTGTGGGGGAGCTTACCCTCGTGCTGCAACATACCGACTAAGATACCGGGGGCGATACCGAGCTTTCTAGAATATCGCATCACCAGGGCTTCGGATATTCTAGGCAAGCTGAGGAGTTCTTCGAATACACCTTTGGGCACGAAAACCCTACAGGCAAACTCATCAGCCTTTTCTTCGTCGGCACTTTTATTATCCTCACCTTTTATATCGATAAACACTTGCTTTTTCTGTGAATTCAAGACATGCCCAATCTCGTGAAAAACCGTAAACCAAAGATGATCGTTGGTCTTGTAACGCAGGTTCACCTGCACGAGGGGGTTTCCGTTAATCCACCGCGTCACGCCGGTTACGGGCAGTCCCCTGAATTCGGGCACGAACAAAAAGGCCACGCCCGTTTCCTCGCCGATCTTCTCCAGCTTAGGGACAAATGAGTCAGGCTTCTCCAAGGTGAGAGAACGGATCTCATTCAAGCTGGATTGCAATTTCGTTTTATTAAACCTACCCAATTTGAGCCTCTGCATCTTCAGCTCTCCCCACTGCAACCAGACCGCCAGCTTCTCAAAGCTTACCGGTAGTTTACCAGTCTTACGAAAAACTACGGGTAGGTTGCTTTCCAGCGCGTCAAAACAAGCGACGCTGAGGAAAGCCAGCACGTGCTCGAACCTTTCCCTCAGAACCCTTGTGGGTGGGACCAGGCCGTACCGGACCATTTCGGCATAGGGAAAATTGCTGGTCTTTTTCACCTCCCCTTCTTCAGCTTTGAGTCGTTCCAGCCTCGCTACATTTTCGCGGTGGTTGGCCTCCAGGTTGAGCCAAAACGATACAGGGGAACCCAACACCCGACTGAGCTCAATCGCCGTATCGGCCGTTATTTCCTTTTTGCCCTTTACAATTTCGTTAACAGTTTGGATGGGCCTGCCCATCCGTCGAGCCAATTCGGCCTGGGTCCAACCTCTGTCAGACAGAATCACTTCGATGGTGAAGCCGGGGGGAATCGCCACCGGGGGGTAGTACGGGCCGGGCTTTACAGGTTTTTTAGTCATCGTGGTAATCCACTATCTCGACGATTTCGATTTCAGTGACCGTCTGCGGCACCACTGAACCGTCCGGTTTGTAACGGCATTCACCTGCGGGGCGAAAACATACCCTCCATTTTCCCTTGATGGTAGCTGCCCAGAAACCCTTACGGTCGGCTCTCAGGGGGTGGAGGTGCAGGGGGGAAGTATGAATTGGTATGTCGGCTAGGGTTTGATGAGTGTGCAAATTCTGAAGTAGTGCCAAGAAACGCTTGATGTGTTCATCGTTTGGAAGAACCTTCCGGGCCTTCTCTACCGAGGTGCAAATAGCTTCTACTCTTTTACTAACGTAGCCGATAAGCATAATAGCACGATTTTACAGATGTGTCAAATTATTATTCACCCCAAGGGTGAATAATAACTGCCGATATCGCTTCGCCCGGGAAATCCCGAACCGGTGGGTGAAAAAGTCAAGCGGAAGGCCGCTCGGCCCGAACGGCGAAGAGCCCCTCGTCGTCCACCGAGCCGGTGACCCTCAACCCGGCCGATCCCATCATCCCGGTAATTTCGGCCACGGTGGGCAGGTAGTCCCCCCGTAATATTCCGCCGGCCTCCCGGTGGAGGTCGTTGATGGCGCGGCGGGATTGGGAATGGGCGATTACCAGCCTGCCCCCCTCTTTCAACGCGGCGGCCAGGGTCTTCACGGCGGCCGGCTGGTCGGGGAAGTGGGGGAAGCATGAATAGCAGAGAATCGCGTCGAACTCGCGGTCCGATGCCATCCCGTTGACGTCCCGGACGACGAACCTTACATCCGGGTTATCCGCCGGGGGATACTTCGCCTCCGCCACCGCGAGCATCCGCCCGGAGAAGTCCAGAGCCGTTATGATGCCGGACCCGCCCAGGTGCCGACGCAGATGGGGGATCATGACGCCGGTGCCGCACCCCGCGTCCAAGACGTGTTGACCGGCTTCGAGGGCCAGAAGACCGGCGATGTACTCCAGCTTTACGGGGTCGTGAGAGGTGGCGCCGTCCCACTCCTCGGCCAGTTCATCGAAGAGGTCCCTCCGCCGCGAGCCCATCGAGGTCATTCCCGCTCTCCCGTCGAGAGGGATCAATCCTGGCTCATCCGGGCGAAGATCATACGGCCCGCCGAGGTCTGCAGGTGGCTCGTGACCGTCACCTCGACCTCCCGGCCGATCTGTTCCTTGCCCCGGTCCACCACCACCATGGTGCCGTCCTGGAGGTACCCCACCGCCTGCCCCGGCTCGGTCCCCTCCTTCATGAGCTTCACCGTCATCCGCTCCCCGGTCAGGTACACCGGCTTCAGGGCGTTGGCCAGATCGTTGATGTTCAACACCTCGATCCCCTGGAGCTCGGCCACCTTGTTCAGGTTGAAGTCGTTGGTGAGTATCTTGGCGCCCTTGGTCATGGCGAGCTTCACCAGCTTGGAGTCAACCTCGGCGAGCTCGGGGAAGTCGGTGCTCTCTATCTGGACGCGGTCGCCGAGCTTCTTCTGCATGTCGTTGAGGATGTCCAGCCCCCGGCGGCCGCGGTTGCGCCTGAGGGAGTCCGAGGAGTCGCTGATGAGCTGGAGCTCCTTCAGAACGAACTTGGGCACCAGCAGGACGCCCTCCAGGAACCCGGCGGCGCAGATGTCGGCGACGCGCCCGTCTATTATCACGCTGGTGTCGAGGATTTTCCACTCCAGCACGCCCCCTCCCTCGGGGAGGTCCGCCCTCCGGAACCAGGCCGGCGGCAGCTTGCGGATGGCCAGCGTCGCGCCCAGATAGGCGAAGAGCACCATGATCACCAGGGAGAGGGTGTAGCGGACGGCGGGGTACTCCGAGACGATGGCGATGTTGGAGACGATGGCCGCCGCGACGAGGCCGATGAGGAGGCCGATGGCCCCGGCGATGACCTGGCGGTTGGTCCGCTTCGAGAGCCAGATTTCCAGGGCGACGAAAATTCCCGCCACCCCGACGCCCACCGCGGCGCCGATCAGGTAGGCGAACTCCGTCTCGGGAAAAAGGCTCTGGGTGAGGAAGCTGGCGACACCGCCCATGAAGGCGATGATGCCGATGCGGATGGCGAGGAGCATGGCGATGCCTCGGGTATTCGGGGGGGGTCGGCGGGGGTGGCGCGCCAGAGAGGGATCGAACCTCCGACCTACGGTTCCGGAGACCGCCGCTCTATCCACTGAGCTACTGGCGCACGCTCCTGGGAAGCCGGACGCTCGGGTCCGCGCTCCCCGACCGACCTCCTCCATGGACTTCCGGCGGGACCGCCCGGTCCCCCGAGCGGAGGACCGATAAAAAGCCGCCCGCCGTGATGGCGCGCCCGGGTGGAATCGAACCACCGACCAGCGGTTTAGAAGACCGCTGCTCTATCCTCTGAGCTACGGGCGCCACGTCCGTCCCGAGGCCGAAGAGTCGTATGTAGGAGTCCGGATTAACGGGTTTAGCCCGGGGGCGGCGCGCCCACCACTATAGCACAGAACGGGCCCCGATTAAAAGCCGCCGGGCACGACGACGTCCGGGGGAACTTTTACATCCGTTTTGTAGTAGCATACCAATGTCCTTCCGACGCTTCGAGGACCCTCGAAAAGGCGGTGCGCGATGAGACGTGTGTATCTCTTATGGATCGCCGGCCTGGCCCTGGTGCTCCTGTTCCCCATGCTGGCCCTCTCCGACGGGATGGACGCCGGCAAGAAGGAGCAGGTCCTGGAGACGGGCGACTACTACCCCGAGGAGTACCCCTACTATCCCGATGAGCCGATGGGCGGGGACGGCGGCGAGACGGTCATCCAGGGCTC
>DATKYS010000089.1 GCA_035528375.1 bacterium | reverse complement strand
TGCGGTTCAGAAATGCACGAAGCGGGCCATCGAGGTGCCGCTCGAGGTGGCCCGGCTGGGCCGCCGCCTGCTCACCAAGGCGCCCCGGCTGGCGCTCATCGGAAACCAGAACGCCGTCAGCGACATCGGGGTCGGCGCGCTCCTGTTGACCGCCGGAATAAACGGGGCGATTCTCAACGTGGAGATAAACCTCGGCGGGATCAAGGACGAGGGGTTCGTGCGGGAGACCAGGGACACCATCAAGAACCTCCTCGAGGGGGTTCCCACCGATCTCAACGCCGCCATGGCCAAGGTTCACGAGCGGCTCTAGGTCGAGTTGCGCGAGCTAATCCTCTTACGACACGCCGAAACGGTGGCCAACGAGCGGGGTATCCTCCAGGGTCGGACGGACTACCCCCTTTCCGCACGCGGCGTTCGGCAGGCCCGGGCTCTGGCCGACGTGCTGGTAAATCTTGGCCTTGACGCCGTTTACGCCTCGCCGGCCGGGAGGGTGGCGGCGACTCTGGCCCCCGCCTTCGAGCGGGGGTTTTCCCTTGGGGCGCGGATACCGCGTCCCGTGATTATTGACGAGTTGGAGGAGATAGACCTGGGAACGGCGGCGTGCCTCACCTACGATGAGTTTCACGCGGGATTTTTATCCGATATAGACCTGGAGGTGTACCGCCGGGGCGAGTACCGCTTCCCGGGTGGCGAATCCCGACGGGACCTGTTCGAGCGGGCCTCGGCCGCGGCGGAAAGGATCGTCGGCGAGGGGTGGACCCGGGCCCTCGTCGCCGCCCACGGGGGCATCCTCTCCCAGTTCCTCGCCTCGGTCCTGGGCGTCCCCTTCGACGGCTGGGTCCGGTTCCGCCTCGACAACGCGTCTTTCGCCCGAGTCGTCTGGCCCGATGAGCGCCCCAGCCTCGCCTGCTTCAACGACCGGGAGCATCTTCCCCCCGAGCTACGCTCGGACCCCTTCCCGACCCTCTTCCCCAAGGGTTGAACGTGGAGCTCGACCGCGGGCAGCTCAAGCGCGATCTCGACCTCTGCACCTGGGAAGGCTGCCTGGCCCAATTCCACCTTTCCATCGTCACCGGCGTCGTCCTGACCGGTTTCGCCATCAAGCTGGGGGCCGACGAGCTTCTGCTGGGGCTCCTGGGCTCCCTGCCCTTTCTGTTCCGCCCCCTCCAGCTCGTCTCGGCCTATCTCATCTCCCGGGGTGTGCGGCACCGGCCGATTTTCATCTGGACCTCCGCCGTGCACCGGATATTGTGGGTCGTTCCGGCGGTGCTCCTCTTACTGCCCCTGGACTCGGATTCCCGCCTCATGCTGCTCCTCTTCACCGCGGCCGTCAGCTACGCCTTTGCGGCCCCCCTGGATAACGCCTGGGTTTCCTGGTCCGCCGACTTCGTCCCCGTCACCATCCGGGGGAGGTACTTCGGGACGCGCAACATCTTCACCGGCGCCACGGGGCTCGCCGCCGGTCTGGGCGCCGCGGGGCTCGTGGACCTTCTCGGGGAGGGAGACCTCGCCATCGGACACCTCATCGTCTTCGGGGCCGCGGTGGTGGCCGGCACGGTGAGCGTCTACCTCCTCTCCATCTACCCGCCCTCCCCCGGAGAGAATCGGACCGAGTTCAACATCTTCCAGGGGTTGCGGGACGCCGTGGGCAACGACAATCTGCGGCGGTTCCTCTTCGCCGTCGTATGCTGGAATTTCGCCCTCGGCGTGGGCGGACCCTTCTTCCTGCCCCACGCCCTGAATTACCTCCGGTTTTCCTACACCACCATCCAGGTGTACGGCGTCATCGTGACGGTGGCGGTCCTGGTCACCAACCGGTTCTGGGGTCGGGCGCTGGACCGCTTCGGCGCCCGGGCGGTCCTGGCGACCTGCGGGGTCGTACTGGGCCTCTTCCCGTTGGTCTGGAGCACGACCGGGCCGGGGTTCAGCTGGCCCGTGTGGCCCGAGGCGGTCCTGTCGGGGGCGTTCTGGTCGGCGATGAACCTGGCGGTCTTCGCCACTCCACTGGCCATCGCGACGAAGAAGAGCCGTCCCTACGCCATCGCCCTGGTGGCGGTGTTCTCCGGCCTGGCGTACTTCGGCGGCTCGATGACGGGCGGCGCCGTGGCGAAGGTGATCGGCGGCACCGTCCCCCTCGCCGGCGGCTGGCCCACCGGGTATCAGCTCGTCTTCGTCATCTCCGGCGTTCTTCGCGTGGCGTCGGCCCTCCTCTTCCTGCGGATGAGCAAGAGGACGGAGAGCTACGTCCAACCGCTGGTGTCCCATCTGGGGGAGACCGGGTTCAAGCGGCCGGTGCACTGGCTGCGCGGTCTGTTCCGTCAAAATTCGCAGAGAGGGTGACGGTGTACGTCCGGGTCGTCATCGCCTGCCTTGCCCTCCTCTGGCTCGCCGTGGAGGGCGTCGTTGCGCTTATCAACGGACGGGCGCCGGTCTTCCTGCAGCAGGAGCTGGACTGGCTCTAGTACGCCCTGCTGTTCGTGCTCGTCGGGCTTTTGACCTGGGCGGCGGTGAGACGCTGCATAGTCGGCCGACGGGACGGAGGTGAGGAGGACTGAGGGGCACGGTTGCGCAGCCACGGGAAAGGCCCGCGCTTGACGCCGGGGTAAATTGCGGCTATATTAGTCTGCGCACTGGGGGCGATTCGGGTTCGACGGTGGTAGCACGAACGCCGGTTGCATGCCGAGGTCGCCGCAGGCCTCGTAAAACAGGCGGCAAAACCACAAACGCCGATTACGATCTGGCGTTGGCCGCTTAAGTTATCCTTTAGGATAACCTAGGCACGTAAGGCCCGTCCCCCGCGGCTTCGGCCCATCGGGCCGCGGTGTGGGCGTGAAACTGGTGGGCGTCGAGCCCGGGGTGGCTCTCTTCCCCCGGGGGAGACTATTAAGAAGGGGCTAGCTTCGGGTTGAGGTCGCCGTCGCCCTGCCCGTCGCGAATGTCAAGCACGGCTAAGCATGTAGAGCTGTCGCAAGGGCATCATCGGACGGGGGTTCGATTCCCCCCGCCTCCACCAATAAAACCCCCCTTCGTTTCGGGTAACCACTGTATTTCCAGCCTGAAACGATGGTCATCCTCGGGAGATACTGTTATCAGTATCTCCTTTATCACGCACCGGAAGAGTTTAGCCAGCTCCTTCCTCGGTAACTGCTCGAAGCTGGAGAGGGATTCGTAGAGAACCTCAACGGCTTTCCTCGCCTCCGCCTCCGTCACCAGCTCCTTGTCCCGAGACTCATTTTCAAGCCGAACCCCTTCCAGTTTGTCCCGCTTCTCGTAGAGCGGATTCAGGGTTTCGCGCATCAGACGCGCGGCGTCATCGGGGCTCTTGCTCTCACGGAGAGCGGCTTCAAGGCTCTTGATTTCTTTAAGAATCTTCTTGAATTCATCCGCGTACGGGTCATCCGCACCCTTCTTGCCGCGGCTCAGGAGGTACTGGACGATGCGCGCCTTCTTCTTCGGCGTGTTCAGGTTCTGTAGAATCAGCTCCGCGACGTTCTGGCAGACGTAACCGATGGTCGTCCGAGGTAAGCTGCAGCCCTCACCCCGCGCGTTGGTAGCGCAGGCCAGCTTGTTGTTACCCCAGTGATGCAACACTCTACCGCAGTAGCCGCACTTCAGCAGTCCCTGGAGGGGATTCACCACGTTCGTGCGTTGGCCGTAGCGCTTCCTACTCGGCTTTGCCTCTTCAACGAGAAGGGCCAACTCCTGGGTGATAATGGGCTCGTGGGTATTCTCATTGATTACCCACTCACTTTCGGGGCGCTTGAACGCATCGTGCCGACCTCGCCGTTTCTGGCGTACACCACTTTTATTCCATACAGTGTTCCCCAGGTAAACGTCTGCTTTGTTAACGATAGAGCCGACTGCAGTCGCATCCCATTGAGTTTTCCCGCGCCGGCGTCGGATGCCTCGAAGTGAAAGGTCATGAGCGATGGAGGCGTAACTTTCGTGCTGGCTGACGCGCCCGAATATCTCCCTCACTATCTGGGCTTCATCCTCCTCGATAACCAGCTTGGACTTCTTAACCTCTTTCCCCCTCTTGTTTTTTCCAAGAACCTCGTGCCGTAACTTGTAACCGTAGGGCGGAGGCCCTCCCGAGCGCCATCCTTTCAGGATATTCTCTCGCATGCCCCTCTTCGCCCCCGCAGCAGCGTTATCGCTGTGGAACTGGTTGAGAACGCCGTAGAGGTTTCGGTTGAGGTTGTTCGTGGGAACGTCGTCTACTTCCGGTAGCGTGCTGAAATGGATCTTGACTCCGTACACATCGAATTCCCTCAGCAGTTCGAAGTAGGTGTTCACGCGTCTACTCAGTCTTGATGGGTCATAGACGTACAGATGCTCGTAGGACTTCTGTGTGTGGGCGATTTCAAGCAGCGCTGTGAGCTCCTGCTGGTCGAAATGGCTTACACCTCGCTCCTCCTTTTCTAGGATTACCGCGCACCCTTCTCGCTCGGCCATCTCAGGCAGGATGCGTAACTGCGACTCACAGCTTACATCGTGTTCATCGTTTGAAGACCTGGCATAGATAGCAGCTCTCTTTTCCATCGTTTCTCTCCTTCGTTTTTGGGGTTAAGGACAACTGGCTTGGTGTTTAATTTCTTCCCCCTCCTGTGTTCTTGGGCCTTCCTCCGGGGATTCCCCGTGCTGAAAGCGGTGGGAGTTGTTGTTGATGAGCTGGATTAGGTCTGCCAGTGCGCGGAGCATGGGTTCAGACAATTCCAGCTCAAAATCTGTATGTTCACCCTCAGCGCCCTCCTTGAGATACAAGCGTCGTGGAATAATGAGTAGGGTACTGGCGGTATCCGGGTCCCGGTCGGTCATCTTCCTCCTAGAGGGATTTGGTTATTCCTTCTTGTGCTTTTCCAGATGTATCCACCCGACGACTTCCCCGAGGATGTGGAATTGGTGCGTATCGTAAGGGTACGTCACGGGGTTGTTGTAGCTGCCGTCGTTCTTGTAGATGTCGATGCCTCTTGAATCCGTCGAACGATAAGCCCTGCCTAGTACCCACCGAGGGTGAGCGTCTCTCATCCAAAATGCTACATGCAGGATTTTCCCGGTGTTAACGTCGGGCTCGGCCTCGATAAAATCTTCTTCTTCACCAGACAGAGGGAGCATGCGCACGGCGACGTAGTCCCCCTTGTAGATTCCATCCCGGCACATCGTGTTATCCAGCGCCTGGACGAGGTAATCAGCTCCGTCGTCTATGAGCTTCTGGGGCACGCTGACCTTCAGCGATTTATTCAGCATCTCGTTGGTTACGACGTGTTCTTTGAAATTGTATTTGGAATGGAAAGTGAGCGGGATCTCTTCGAGTAGAGGGAGCATACCTCTAGTCCAGTTCCTGTCTTTCTCCTTACCCGTGCCCAGCCATTCAAGGGTCACGTCGAAGATGACCGCGAGCTCTACGAGACTGGACAGCGACGGCTCGAACTTACCCCTCTCCCACACCGAGACCTTCGATTGGACGGACCGAATCATGTTATCCCGCTCTTCGCCTTCCACGCCGTTCAGCTCGCTACCCAGGAGTTTTTCCGCGAGCTCGCCCTGGGTCCAGCCCTTCTGTGTCCTACACTGGCGAATTCGCGAGGAGATGTCCAGGCTGCTCATCTTCTACCGCCTTCCCGTCGTCAAGTAGGAGTAATTAGGCTCTCAATCATCAACGTTAGGTATCATATCACGAGAACAAATTTATGTCAAGTGGTTACCATGTTTAATTTTGTATCTCATTTATTATTAGTTAAATAAGATGACTGCGCGGTGTGGCTGGCAGAGGAAATTACCTCTCTGCGTAAAAAAAATCCCACGGTGACCTTCCTTGACATACCTCGCCCCCATAATCTTAAATTGAGAACTTGGCAGCCCTGTACCCGATGTAGGTCCAGGAGACGTAATCGTTGGGGCACCTGGATGATGAGCCTCCTCCACCTCATAGATGGCCGCACCGGCGAGCGCCTGGTCCAAGCCCTCATCGTTCACGCATCCAAAGAACCATAATTCCGCGAGGAGCTGGTCGGATGGCTCGGCTTCGGGGATGAAGGACCCTGCACCCGGGTACGTGAGGAGGTCCAGGGGGAGGGGCTCCGGTACGATCTGGTGCTGGAGTTTGAAAGTGGTGGGCGGCGTATCGTCGAGTTGAAGCTCCACGCCGGCTTCACCCAAGGGCAGCACACGGACATCACCAACCCGGAGCCCGGTGAGCTCCATGCGGTCATTGTGCCTGAGTACCGCCTCGATGAGGTGCGCAGGCTGTGCAACGCGGAGGGTTTAGCCACCAAGACCTGGGAGGACTTCGCCGGGGGGCCGGCGCAAGCCACGCCGCGGGCGAAAGTACTCTTCGAGCAGTTGCTGGAGTACGTCCACGGCGTCGAGGTACTGACCACCGAAAAGGTCAAAAACGCCGTGAGTCTGTGGGGGAGGGGAGAGTGGTCCTGGGAGAATGATTACGGCCTACTGCACCGCTTCCTGGCACGGCTTCGCGACGAGATAAGGCTCCGGTATTCCTCTTTCGATGTTGGACCTGTACGTTCGACTACGAATTCGTGGTTTTATGGCTTCTTGATACGCCCAGGGGGCATGAAGGGCTTCCTCTGGTTCGGGCTCTCGGTCGTTCCTACTGAAGACTGGCGGGAGTTCTACCTCCAGGCAGAGGGAGACGCACAGAGTGTCTTGTGTTTCCCAAGAGCCGGCGATATGGACCGCTGGTGGCAGGTCAACGCCCCCAGCATGGAGCCGAACGTGGAGCGGTTCCCCCCTGACGGAGATGGCCGGTACACGTTGGAACACTTCAAGAAGAAACTGTGGGGGCACCTGGAGAAATTCGAGTGAACTAGGAGGCACGAAAACAGAACTCCATCTGATTTATACTTCGATCGTTGGACTCATCCAGAAAGCAGAATTCAAAGATATAGGGTAGATGATGAAGGAAGAATCTAAAGGC
>DATKYS010000088.1 GCA_035528375.1 bacterium | reverse complement strand
TGAGACCCTGATGTTCACCGCGGGCGGCGTTTTCCAGTGGGTTGATTGCGATCCCTACATCTATGTGACCACCGGCGTCTTCTACATCGCCTTCCAGCAGGTCGGGAACTACCCGCAGGCCGACTCGGTAGGCGTGGACGCCGTGGCCGGGACGCACGACTGGACCGGCTACCAGGGCTCCTGGGCCCCCTCGACCGCCTTCGGCGACTTCATGATTCGCTGCTACTGGGGATCGGGTAGTGTCGAGGAAACCACTTGGGGGTCCGTCAAGGCGTTGTTCTAGCCGCCGGACTGACCCCCTCTCTCCTTGGGAGCGGCGCGCCGTCGGGTCGGGGTGAGGGTTGCCGCGTGTCCCCTCCCCCCTCTGGGGGGAAGCACGCTTACGGGCTGGGGAGGGGGGCGGGCGGGCGTGGACACCCGCCCCTACATCCATATCAAACGAATCCCCGTAGGGGCGACCGTCCACGGTCGCCCGCGGTCCCCCTCTCCCATTTAGGGAGAGGCTCGCCTACGGGCTAAGGTGAGGGTCGGCCGAGCGGGTCAGGAGACCCGCCCCTACGTCATCACAATCGCCGGTGAAGTTTGTGCGTATCCCCTCTCCCTCCGGGAGAGGGTTAGGGTGAGGGCCACCTTATGAAAAACGGGCCGACCTGAACGGCGCGCCGTCGGTCGGCCCCTACGTCATCGCAGCGAGGCACGGGCCGGGGTGAGGCGTTAATACGGTCCCCCTCCCCCCTCTGGGGGGAGGGATGGGGAGAGGGGTGAAATGGTGGGGTAAGGATTCCCCGCCCTACATTTAGAACGCGTAACTCTCCGCAGGGCGACCGTCCACGGCCGCCCAGGGCATTTTCAACGGTCTAGGTCCGTCATCGGAGGGTTACGGACACCCTACAGATTACGCAGGGTGAAGATGAGCCACTCTACCTGCACTATCAGGAAGGCCGCCAGGGCGATATACAACCACCGGCGCCGCCGATGATTCTCCCGAAGTACGGTCAGCTTGGCACTACTCGTCAGCCAGGATAAGCCGATTATCGCCAACAGGGGTTGTACCGCCGTGTTGTAGGTGGGGTGGGAGAAGGAGACGAAATAGGGCATGGCGTAGACGACGATCACCGTCAGGATGACCGGGAGCGCCTTCCCGCCCAACCTCCTCCCGACGCCGGCAAAGAGAGCGGTGATCGCCGTACCGGCAAGCCCAAGGTAGATCGCTATATCCAAACCGCCGCAGGCCAGATAAAAGAGCGTCGGTGTTTCGTAGATCGAGCGGAGGACCGAGCCGCAGTCGGTGGGAAAGGCGAAGTACATCCGCAATCGGGAAAGGCTGCGCAGGAGAAAGAGGTCCGGTCTATCGAGCACGTGCGCTAAAATCGAGCGCCAGCAGGCCCGCCCCTGCAGGTGCGCCGGCAGGGCCCGGATCGAGCTCCACAGGCGGCTGTACGCCTCCGGGACGCCGGGGTCGCCCTCGTAATGGGAGGCGAAATACCCGGTCTCGTAAACCGGGGTGTAGGGGTTGTTGCCGAAGAAGAGGTTGTGCGCGTTGGCGTAGTTTATGAAAACGAAGCCGCCGGTTTCTATAGAAGCGTAGAGGACCCAGCCGCCGACGAGCACCAGCGCCGGAAGGGCGATTCGAACCGCCGCGGAAGGCTCCCGCCTCAGGATGCCCACGAGCAACGGCACCGCCAAAACGAGAAGGACGGAGGAGGACCGGAGCAGGGCAGTAACGCCCAGGAGCACACCCAGGCCCCACATCGTCCCCCTGCTCCCATCCCTCGACGCCCGGATCGCCAGCCGACAGACCCAGATCAGGCAAAGCGCCGTCGGGAGCTGGGTGAAGGGCTCCACCGAGTGAATAATAAACAGGGGGTAGACGGAAAACAGGATCAGGAAGAGGTTGGCCGTCTTGCGGTCGGTGAGCTCGTCCACCAACCCGTGTCCCGACAGGGCGAAGCCGACCCATAGGGGTATCATGGCCAGGCGGGAGACGGTGGCGAAGCACCCGAAGGCGAGCTGAAACCCGGACAGATAGAAAGGAAAAACCGGGGGCCAGTAGAAATCGACACCCAGGCCGCCGACCAGGCCCTCCGCGGCGCGATGATAAAAAAGGGGGTCGGAGAAAAGCCCGACGTCGGTGATAAGGAAAATTACCGCCACGCGCGCGACCGTCCCCAAACCGAGGACGATCCAGAAAGTCCGCCGCTCCTCCAGCCAATCCCAGCGGTTTCCGCCCGGCTTCATGAGGACCTCGAGAGTCGAATGTCTTTGCATCTTACGCTAACGCTCACCGTGGCGGCAAATAAAAAACGGACGAAGGTCCGTTTTCGTGTGATTGAACGAGCCGGGATTACCACACATCCGGGTCCGACTCGGGCTCCGTGACGCGGAAGTTCGCGGCGATGGCGAGCGCCCGCGGTGCGAAGGCCTCCCACCGCGGCTCCTCCGCCGCCAGCCCCAGGATGAAGTACCGTCCGTCGGCGTAGAAGTGGTACTCGCTCACCCGCATCGTTTTCTCGCCCTCGAGGAAAGTGTAATCCAGGCGGCGTCCCTCCACCCCTGCGATCAGAACCCGTTCCTCGCCGAGACGCTCGAAACGCGGCAGTTCGGCGGTGAGCGTTTCCACCTGCTCCGCCACGCGGGCCGGCAGGAGAACCCCCTCGGGCACCGCCTCGACGACGACGCGCAGTACCTCGCGGTGCTCCTTGGAGCCCATGACGACCGTACCCGAGCCGTCGGGAGAGTCCGTCGCGTGGGCGCGTTCCCAGAAATCACGATCGTAGTAGAGAACGAAGCCGAGCGTATCGTTGAAGAGGGGCCAGGGGTTGGGCGGCTCGAAGACGGCCGTCGTCCGCTCCACGACGTCCTCCACCGGCTCGCCCGCCCGTTCGCAGGCAGCCGGGAGGAGCCCCAGGACCAGCGCCAATCCAACCGTCACCAAGAGTCGGCACCGCATGTTCTTCCGCTCCGTCGGCCGGTTTACGTGCCCTCGCGCCAGGAGGCGAGGTACTTCCGCTGCCGTTCGGTCAGTACGTCTATGGCAACGCCCATGCTCTCGAGCTTGAGCGCGGCGATCCGCGAATCCACCTCGGTGGGGAAGGTGTGAACCCGGGGCGCGAGCCCCTTGTTATTTTTCAAAAACTCGGCGGCCAGGGCCTGTCCGCAGAAGGAGAGGTCCATCACCTTGGCCGGGTGCCCCTCGGCGGCGGCGAGGTTCACCAGACGACCCTCGCCCAGGACGAAGACCGAATGCCCCTTCGGCAGGGTGTACTCGACCAGGCTGGGGCGGATCTCCCGCCGCCTCGTCGCGTAGGCCTGCAGTTCCTCCACCTGGAGCTCGACGTTGAAGTGACCGGCGTTGGCCACGATGGCTCCGTCCTTCATCGCGTCGAAGTGCTCCAGGGTGATGACGTCGCGGTTGCCGGTGACGGTGACGAAGATGTCGCCCAGGGGCGCGGCCTCGTTCATGGGCATCACCCGGAAGCCGTCCATGACCGCCTCCAGGGCCTTGACGGGGTCTATCTCGGTGACGACGACGCTGGCCCCCTGCCCCTTGGCCCGGGCGGCGACGCCGTGGCCGCACCAGCCGTAGCCGGCGATGACGAAGACGCTCCCGGCGATCAGGGTGTTGGTGGCGCGCAGGATGCCGTCCAGCGTGGACTGCCCGGTGCCGTACCGGTTGTCGAAGAGGTGCTTGGTGTCGGCGTCGTTGACGGCGATGACCGGGATTTTCAGGGCGCCGTCGGCTTCCATGGCCCGCAGACGGATGACCCCGGTGGTGGTCTCCTCGGTGGAGCCCAGGACGGTCTTCAACAGCCCGGGGTACTCGGTGTGCATGGTGGAGACCAGGTCGGCGCCGTCGTCCATGGTGATGGCGGGCCCGGCGTCCAGACAGGCGCGCAGGTGGGCGTAGTAGGTCTTCGAATCCTCGCCGTGCCGGGCGAAGACGTTGACGCCGTAATCGCTCACCAGGCTGGCGGCGGTCGAGTCCTGGGTCGAGAGGGGGTTGGAGGCGCAGAGATAAACGTCGGCTCCGCCCGCCACCAGGGTCCGCATCAGGTTGGCGGTCTCCGTGGTGACGTGGAGGCAGCAGGCCAGGGTGAGCCCGGCGAGGGGGCGCTCCCGCTCGAAGCGCTCCCGCACGAGGCGCAGGGCGGGCATCTGGCGCTCGGACCATTCAATCTTGAGCTTGCCCTCGGGGGCCAGGTTCAGGTCGCTGACATCGTTTTTCACGAAAACTCCTCGTCAACCCGTACGTCCGGTAAAGCGTCTCAGATTTTCTCCCAGTCGCGGCAACTGGTACATGAGTTTGAAGGGAGTGTAGCTCAACCGCTTCCCATCCACCAGGGTTTTATCACCGAAAGCGGAGAGTGTGTGCAGCCCGTGCGGGTATTCGGAATCGGTCTCCGGATTGATTACACAAACCGGGACCTCCGTAAACGAGTCGGGGGTCAGCCGCGTAACCCTCATCAGCACCACCCGCCTGCCGTAATGCTCGGCACAGTCCTGCACGGGCCGATAGAGGGCCCCGTCGTGGATGAACGGTGTACCCGCCGGACGACACAGACGGATGTCCACCTTAACCGGGTTGTTCGCACATGGTTTCCAGTCCCCCAAGAGATCCTCCGCGTACCAGATGTGCAAACAAATGTCGGGGGCGAATTCACAGAAAAAAAGCCACCACCCACCTTCGTAAAACACCACGGTGGGGTCCACCGCTCGCACCCCCTCCAGCAGAACCTTCTCCCTCGCCCACCGGCGGGGAAACTCCACCGCGCGATAGATAACGAGAGAGCCGCTCTCGGTGGCCTCGGGCAGACAGAAAAGCTCGTCATCCGCTGTGATGAGGAAGGGATAGGATAGATGATGCTCTTCGCGGATGGCGGGACGAGGCGGGTGGGCATTGGAAATGCCGTCCTGCGGGAGCTCGACGTAACGTATCTCACCCCGTCCCGCTCTGTGGTCGTAGGATTCCAGGAGGACGGTCCCCCCTCCACCGCTTCGAGCGACCCCGAAACAGTCCGCCTGGAATCGTCCGTGCGGGGCCGCCGGCAGCCACGCAATACCCTTCGGGATCGGGTCTTCGATGAAGCTGTGGATGGGCCGATCCAGGAGTCCGACGTTCCAGGTTTCGTGCAGAAAAAAGTGAACCAGAAGCCGTTTGATGAAGTTCGACAAAAGCTTAAAAATAAAGACCGTCAGCTGGAACAGGGACGGGTTGTAACGGATCGGCGCTTTCGTACGGGAAGGTCTTCCGTCCAGATACCCGGCCTCGCCGTTCAAAATGTCCCGACAGACCTGCAGGGGCATAACGGTGCTGGCGTAAAACGCCTTGTTCAGGTTTCCCGCGTACGACAGGCAATCGGTCAAATACGCGTGTCGCCTGAGAGCGATACCGCCGTCGAGCCTGTGGGTCAACCGTTGCAGTATCGTTCCGGTGACCCGATCACCGTCGTATATCTCCCAAAAGCAGGGCGGAGAACCGCGATAGCGTGTTTCATCCCCGTGGTGGAAGGACCACACCCCGTAACGGGCCGCCCGCAGTATCCCACCCCGGATGATGTTGAATCCGAAACGGAGGATGAAATCCAACCGATAACCGCGGATTACTTCCAGATCGTCCTCGGAGAAATACTGGGAGAAACGACCCTTCGTGGTGACCCGGCACGACAGAATCGGCACCCCGTCAAAGCGGTGCGGAAGATCCCGCATCCGTAGACAGGGAGCCCTCACAAACAATTTTTTAAAAACGAGAAAGGGAAAGTCGCGCGAGAAGAGAGCCCGCAGAAACCTCTTCAACCAAGGCCTTCCGGATTCGGCGTTCGTGATGAGGAGGACCGGTTCCACCCCTTCAAGCTCCAGCAGATGCTCGATACACCTCACCTGCCAGTCGGCAAGCCGGGGTTCATCCATCATCACACCGAAACACAGACCTTGAGAACGGGTGGAAGTCATCGGGAACGCATTTAAAAGAGAGGGGGGCCGGCTTACCCCCTCTGGAAATTATCCGTTTACACGGCGTTGGCGAGGTCCCCGACCGCGTCGGTCTTCTCCCAGGTGAACTCGGGCAGCTCCCGGCCGAAGTGGCCGTAGGCGGCGGTTTTTTTGTAGATGGGGCGGAGCAGGTCCAGCCGCTCGATGATGGCCTTGGGCCGCAGATCAAAGATTTTTCGGACCGCGCGCTCGAGGGCCTCCTCGTCCACCGTGGCCGTGCCGAAGGCCTCGACGAGGATGCTCACCGGCTGGGCCACCCCGATGCAGTACGCCAACTGGAGCTCGAGCGTGCGGGCCAGTCCGGCGGCGACGATGTTTTTGGCGATGTAGCGGGCCATGTAGCTGGCCGAGCGGTCCACCTTGGAGGGGTCCTTGCCGGAGAAGCAGCCGCCCCCGTGGGCGCCGTGGCCGCCGTAGGTGTCCACGATTATCTTGCGCCCGGTGAGACCGGCGTCGGCCTGCGGGCCGCCGAAGAGGAACCTCCCGGTTCCGTTGATGTGGTACTCCGTCCCCGAGTCCAGCCACTCCGGCTGGATGACCCTGGCGATGACCTCGTCCTTTATCGTCTGCACCAGCTTCTCGGGCGGGACCTCCTCGTCGTGCTGGGCGGCGATGACCACCGTCTTCACGCGGTGGGGCTCGCCATCGGAGTACTCCACCGTAACCTGGGTCTTGCCGTCGGGGCGCAGGTGGGGGACGATGCCGGTCTTGCGCACCTCGGCCAGCCGCTGCGCCAGCCGGTGGGCCAACGATGCGGTCAGCGGCATCAGCTCCGGCGTCTCGTCGGTGGCGTAGCCGAACATCAATCCCTGGTCGCCGGCGCCCTGCTCGTGGGTGGAAGACTCATTCACACCCTGGGAGATGTCCGGGGACTGGGGGTCTATGGCCGAGAGAATCCCGATGGACTCGTAATCGAAGCCCATGCGGGCGTCGGTGTAACCTATCTCCTTCACCGTGTCCCGGACGATCCTGGGGATGTCTATGAACCCCTCGGTGGTGATTTCCCCGGTGACGATGGCCAGACCGGTGGTGACCAGGGTCTCGCAGGCCACACGGGAATGGATATCCTGTTCCAGCGCGGAGTCTAAAACCCCGTCGGAAATCTGATCGGCTACCTTGTCCGGGTGCCCCTCGGTGACGGACTCCGAGGTGAAAAAGTGCATTCTCTTCATCATCAACTCCCTGAGGGCTCCGTTGGAAAAAACGCCGAATCGGCCGTCGCAAGCCAGGGCAGTATATCACGATGCGAGGATATTAATAAAGGGCTCAACGGTGAACCCTCTGTGAATCGGACCCGCGACGGATGGACGGAGGGGGGGATTTGCCAGGGGCATAGCTCGCTTCGCTCGGTTCCTATCCCCGCCGCTTTTTCGGCAAACATCACCCCGGCCGGCTGCGATAATGTAGGGGCCGACCTTTAGGTCGGCCCGTCTTTTATAGAGCAGCCATCCTCCCCAATCCCGCATCCCGCATGCCTCCAACCGGCGAAAGGGATAGCCGATTCCACCCGCCCAAACCACGGCGAAGGGACTAAAACTTCAGCGTGTAGCTGACGCGGTGCACGTAGCCCATGGGCAGTTGGGGAACGAAGGCGTAGTCCAGCTCGCCCACCATGAGACCGGACAGGGCGTCCAGGCCGATTCCCAGCGAGATGCCGGACCAGGAATCGAAGTCCCCGAGAATGTCGTAGCCGGCGCGGAACGACACGCCCCGGACCGCCTCCCACTCGACCCCGGCGCAGGCCTCCATCGTCCCCTCGAAGCCCAGGCCGAAGTCGCCGGTCACGGTGAGCGTCTGCTGGAACATGCTCGAGCCGAGACCGACGCGAACCCCCATGGGCATGGACTCGGATAGCTCCTGGAACTTCACCTTCGGACCTAAATTTTCCACGACCACGCCCACCCGAAGGCCGTTGAACCGGGTGTGGTAGAGGAGGCCGAAATCGCCGGCGAAGCCCTGGCCTACTTCCTGATCGTACTTCTGCATGACGTAGTGCCCGGAGAGCCCGAGCGAGAAACCCGGGAGCGGCTCCATGGAGATGGCTCCGCCCAGGGTGCCCAGTGCCACGCTGTAGGTCCCGATGGGGTCGCCGTAGGAATCCCGGCGGGTTTCGGACGTGTAGACCATGTTCAGCTCCACGCCGTAGCTCCACATGTCGCTGATGTCATGGGTGAATCCGATCCAGCCGTGGTGCACGTCGCCGATGATGTTGGCGTAGTAGGAACCCAGCTCGGCGTTGATTATCTGGGCCAACCCGGCGGGGTTGGTGGCCATGCCGAAGACGTCGTCGCTGATGGCGGTGTAGGCCCCGGCCAGCGCCATGGGACGGGCGCCTATCCCCAAGCGGAGGAAATCGGCCCCCACGGTGCCCGGTCCGCCGGCGAGGGCCACGTTCGCCAGAACGAGGGTTATCAGTATCATACGGGCCCGAAGGGATGACCGCAACCGTGGGTAATATCCGCGACCGAAGGTAAATCCGCGCATACCGGTCCCCTTCAGCGGATGACCGTGAACTTGCCGTGGCCCACGTGATACGCGCCCGAATCCACGGTGAAGAAGTAGAGACCCGTGGCCACCTGGCTCCCGTCGTCGTTGTCCCCGTACCACGTGGCCTGGCCGAAGGCCTCGTCCACCTCGTCCTCGCCGATGGTACGCACCAGGTCTCCGGAGAGGGTGTAGATGCGGACGGTGACCCGGATGCCGAACTCGAAGAAGAAGGTGAGGTGGTCGTCCCGCTCGGGGTAGTAGGGGTTGGGCCCCGCCATCACCCCCTGTGTCAACGGGTTGCGGATGCTGGTCACGTAGAGGGTCATCGGGTTGCCCGAGTCGCTGATGCGCTCGATGTAGCAGGTGGACTCACTGGAGCCGTAGGGGAGGGAATCGGGCGACGTGTCGGGGCCGAACTCCCGTTTCGAGAACTTTCCCGGGAAGGGGTCCCCGTCGTCGCCCAGGTTCACCCGGAAGTCCAGGTCGTTGTAACCGTCGGCCTCCTCCAGATCCACGCCCTTGTGCAGCTTGTTCCCGTTGACGGTGTTTCCCGCCAGGTTGTCCTCGATGACCCGCTCGTCAATGTGCCAGATCAGAAGGCCGTCGCAGGGCGTCGGATCGTCGGGGTCTATGTGCGCAAGATACGACAGGCCGCGGTCGAAGCCCACCTGCTGACGGTTCTCCAACAGGAAGTACTCCTCCGGACCGGCGACGGTGATTCTCAGGAACCGGGTGGCGTTGGGCGGCGCCGGGCTCTCGGCCCGGTAGACGGCGTGCGGCTGGTTGCGGCCCTGGGTGGCGTTGGTCACCGCGACCCAACCGGCGTGGTGCTTACTCCAGGCGCAGGGGTGCACGGGGCAGTTGCCGGGAAGGGGGACGCGCTGTGGATAGGCCACGATTCCCGTCCAGGCGCCGTAGCCCATCAACCCCCAGTAACCGATGCCGTAGGAGTCGGCGCCCCAGCGGCTGGGGGTGGTGTCGTAGAGCGCGGGCAGGCCGAGCGTGTACCCGAAGTCGTGGCAGAACACGCCGATGGTGATCAGAAGCTCGTTGCCGTCGTCGGCGTTGTCCAGGAGCTCCTCGGGCACGACCATGAAATTATTTATTTTGACCCCGTCGTCGGTGGAGAAGTACCCGGGGCCTCCGTTGGATTCCAGGTCCCACTTGCAGCTCCAGATGTTCCCCGGATTGCGGCTCTGCTCGGCGCCCCAGCCGGCGTGGACGACGAAGAGGGCGTCCACGTAGCC
>DATKYS010000087.1 GCA_035528375.1 bacterium | reverse complement strand
CATCACGAGCGCGTCAATCACGGCGAGACCTTCTCCAACGGCCGCAGCCACATCAACGGCATCGAGAACTTCTGGGGCTACGCCAAGCGGCGGCTGAAGGTCTATCACGGCGGCTTCAAACGCAACTTCGACCTGTTCATCAGGGAGATGGAGTTCCGCTTCAACCACCGCGGCGACCAAAACGTGCTAAAGTACCTCCAGGATACGCTCCTCGATTGGTCCAGTTAGATAATATGATGCCTTAAATAATAAAAAGGCTTTTTTAAGCCTTTTTTCTTAATGCACTTTTTCAGAATCACCGTAAGTTCTGCCGGCGGCGCAGGAACCACTCGCCCACGATGACCACGATCAGCGCCCCCAGAAGCCAGGGATTGGCCCGGAGCGGCTCCCGCCCGTAAACCTCCGGGACCGCGCCGGGACCGAGCGGCAGCTCGTCCTCGGGACCGAAGAGCAATCGCCCTCCGCCGAGCGACGCCAGGAGGGCCAGGGTAGATGCGTCCGGGGCAAGTTTTTCGAACTCGGAAAAATCTGGCTCGACCACCAGCGGCTCCTCGGCCGTCTGTCCGCCCAGCTCGACCCGCACGACTATTGCACCCGCCTCCCGGGTGGTGAACGACCCCCGCCAGCGCCCCTCCCCCGCTTCGCTCAGCTCCACCGCGAGCCCGTCCTCGACCCCGACGCCGTGAACCGTACACACCGGTTCCCCGCCCGCCACGCCGGTGATTTCGACGCCCGCGGTCTGCCCCGTCACGGCCCGCCGCCGGTCCAACGTCAAGAGGAGCCGGTCGTCGGAGACAGGCGAGGAGAGGTAGGCGAAGAGGTCCGACACTAAAACGTCGTAGGGCGTTTCGCCTTCCCCACCCGTGTCCAGCGCCCATCGCCACCACCCGCGCCCCCACATCACGACCCGGGGCGCGCCGGACGCGGCGAGCGTCGCGCCGGGAATCCGCCGCCCGGCGGGATTTTCAAAAACCAAGGAAGACCCGTCCGCGTCCCTCAACCCCTCCGGGTAGGTGACCAGAGCGGGCAAATCGGCCCCGATCAGCCCGCCGAAGGGTCCGCCTTTCGCCTGGACGACCCGGGCCTGACCGACGACGAGCCGCACGTCGCCCGCGTCGCGCGGGACGGGGAAGAGGTCGCGGAGAGCGCTGTCTGAAGTGATGAGCAACCCCGGCCTTCCCAGGAGCAGCCCCACCCCCCGACCCTCGGTGATGCGCCGGGAAATTCCCGAAAGAAGCTCCCCCTGGGGGAGAAGGTCCACCAGGAAGAGGGCGTCGGGCGCGACCGGCTCCGGCTTCCGGGCTTTTCCGTCGGCGTCGTAGAAGGCGCCGTCGGCCCGTCGGTAGAGGAGGCCCGCCTCGACGCCGGGCAGCCGCTCCAGGGATCGTTGGAGAAAGGAGGACTCCGGGCCCGGCTCGCCGGCCAGCACCAGGGCCGTCATCTCCCCCTGTCGGACGTCAACCAACAGCCGCCGGACGTTGTTCAAAGGCGTGGCCTCGGACTTAAGTGTCGGCGTTTCGAACTCGACGAGCCACCAACCCGCGGTGGGGGGAGTGAAGCGGAATCTGGCGACGGCCGCGCCCTCGGACAGGTTCACCACGGTCGGGTCGAGCTCGACCTCGCGCCGGCCGCCGAAAACCTCCCGGGCCGAGGCCCGCACAGTCGCCTCGGTCGGCCCGTCCCCGACGAGGCTCACGTCCACCTGGAACATGGCGCTCTTGCCCGCCAGGGCCAACCGGGGTCCACGCGGGGCATCCAGAGCGACGTCGAATATTGACGCGCCCCCGGCAGTCACGGCGTGAACCGTGAATGGGGTGTCGAGACCCGTGACGGGAACCCGCCCTCCACCGTCCCCCACCACGACGACCGCCGCCAGGTCGGGTCGCCGGGAAGCGAGTTTTTCCACGGCCTCCAGCGGGTCGGCGGCGGAAAGTTCCCCTAGCCGGTACAGCGACCAATCGAAGTCGGTATGGGCCGCCCGGAGGGCCTCCGCCAGCTCCTCGGCGTAACGGGCGCGGGTGCGCCCCTCGGCATCGGCCAGGGACATGCTGGCGCTGTCGTCAATGACCAGGGCGGCGGCGGGCGCTTCCCCCGGACGTTGAACCTGGCAGGCCAGGTCGGCGAACAGGAGGGCCGCGAGGGTGATGGCGATTCCCCGGAGC
This sequence comes from bacterium, assembly GCA_035528375.1. NCBI lineage: Bacteria > bacterium. Next base: position 8,778 of record DATKYS010000087.1, on the reverse strand, counting down.
AGGACGAAAAGGATCCTCCAACCGGGCCTCAGGTCCGGTCGGCGGTAGAGAAGGGCGACCAGCGCCGTGACCCCCACGGCCGCGAGCAGGGCCCAGGGCCACCACTCGGACAGGCTCATCCATCCTCCCGTGTAACACGCAAGGATACCACCGCCGCCGGGGTCGGGGCAATCGGCGGCTTGTCACCCGTTCCCGCCTCTGCTAAGCTTTTTGCGCCTTTTTCCCGGAGGACCCGTGCCCCCTCTCGACCGCCTGCTGCGATACCTCAGGGACCACCAGCCGTTTTCCACCCTGTGTGAGCGTCTGTCCGGGGAGACGACCCCGGGGCTGGACCTCGCCGGGCTGCCCGCCGGGGCCAAGGTGTTCCTGACGGCGGGGCTCTCCGACGCCCTCCCTGACCGGCCCATCCTCCTGTTGACCACCGACGAGGAACGCGCCGAGGCGCTGGCGGCAAGCCTGGGCTCCTTCGTCGAAAAAACCCTCCACCTGCCGGACTGGGAGCTCCTCCCCTACGAGCTACACTCGCCGGAGCGCCGAACCGCCGCGGACCGGCTGGAAACGCTCCACCGGCTCGGCGCGGGTTTTGCGGGCGTCCTCGTCGCCACCCCGGCGGCGCTCGCGCGAAAAATATTACCCAAAGACGCCCTCCTCGCGCACGTCTTCGAAATCAGGCCCGGAGCGGAGTTGCCGCCCGAGGAGCTGGCCCGGCGGCTGGGCGTCCTGGGATACAGGCGGGTCCCGCTGGTCGAGACGCCCGGCGAGTACGCCCGCCGCGGGGGCCTGTTCGACCTCTACCCCCCCGGCGCGGAGGGGCCGGTCCGCCTCGAGTATTTCGGGAACATCGTCGAGGGCCTGCGCCGTTTCGACCCCGAAACCCAGAGGACCGCGGGCGGCGTGAAATCGGTGACGGTCCTCCCGCTCCGCGAGGCGGTGGTGGAAGCCGCGACCGTGGGGCGGTTGTTCGGCGGGTTGGAGCGGGGTGAGACCCGCGCCAGGCTGGAGAGCCTCTTCGCCCGCGAGCCCTACTTCGACGGCGTCGAGTATCTTTTGGGAAATTTTTACCCGGAGCTCGAGGGGCCCCTGGACTACCTGCAGGCGCGTCCGCTGGTGGTCTTCGACGATTTCATGCTGTTCGACGGCGCCCGGCGGGATTTCGCAAAACTCGCCCGGAGCGAGTACGAAAAAACACTCGCCGACCCTCCCCTCTTGACCCCCGACGGCCTCACGTCGCCGACGGCGCCCCACGCCCTGGACGGCTTCGGGGAGCGGAGCCAGAAGTACACATCTTCCATACCCATGCCAGCCGTCGAGCCGGCGCGGCTCTTCGACGACCTCGAACGGCTGACCCGGTCCGAGCGCATCACGCCGCCCCTGGACGCCCTCCCGACCCAGCGGTACCACGGGCGCCTGGAAACTCTCTTCAGTGACCTGCGGGACTGGGAGGCCCGGGGCTGGCAGACCGTGCTCACCTGCGAGACCCGGGGAAAGACGGAACGGCTGGAGGAAATACTGGCGGGGGAGAAGCTGTCGCCGCCCGTGGTTCAGTGCCCCCTGACCGGCGGGGCGGTGATGCCCGGGCTCGGCCTGGTCCTGGTGACCGACGACGAGCTCTTCGGCCGGGTGGCGCCGCTCACGTCGCGCGGAAGGCCCAGGGTCACCGACCTCGACACCTACCGATCCCTGGAGCTCGCCGAGGGGGACTACGTCATCCACACCGACCACGGCGTCGGCCGTTTCCTCGGCCTGGAGAAGCTCGAGCACGGGGGCGAGGAGGCCGATTTTGCGAAAATCGGCTTCCAGGGGGACGCCAAACTGTACGTCCCCATCTGGAACCTCGGCTGCCTGGAGCGCTACGACGCGGCCGAGGGGCAGAGAGTGGCGGTGGACAGACTGGGCGGCACCCGCTGGCAGAACACCAAGCGGCGGGTCAAGCGGGCGGTGGCCAGCCTGGCCGCCGAGCTCATCGCCGTGCACGCCCAGCGGGACGCCCTGCCGGGCCACGCCTTCGCCCCCGACGCCGTCTGGCAGACCGAGCTCGAGGAGAGCTTCCCCTTCACCGACACCGAGGACCAGCGTCGGGCCACCCTCGAGGTCAAGGGGGACATGGAGCGCGGGCGGCCCATGGACCGCCTCCTCTGCGGCGACGTGGGATTCGGCAAGACGGAGGTGGCGGTCCGGGCGGCGTTCAAGGCGGTGATGAACTCGCGCCAGGTGGCCGTCCTCGTCCCGACCACCATCCTGGCCGAGCAGCACCTGGAGACCTTCCGCTCGCGCCTGTCCCCCTTCCCGGTCCGCGTCGAGATGCTCTCCCGCTTCATCCCCCCCGCGCGGCAGCGGGAGATTGCCGCCGAAGCCCGCCGGGGCGAGGTGGATATTTTAATCGGCACCCATCGCCTCCTCTCCGGGGACGTGCGCTTCCGGGAGCTGGGGCTGATCATCGTGGACGAGGAGCAGCGGTTCGGCGTTGGGCAGAAGGAACTGTTGAAGCAGCGGTACAGCCAGGTGGACGTGCTGACCCTGACCGCGACCCCCATCCCGCGGACGCTGCACCTGGCGATGATGGGAGCCCGGGACGTCTCCAACATCCAGACCCCGCCGGTGGGGCGTTACCCGATAAAGACCTACATCGGCGAGGCGTCGGACGCGCTCATCCGCGAGGCGGTGGGTCGCGAACTGGAGCGTGGCGGGCAGGTCTTCTTCGTCCACAACCGCGTCCAGTCCATAGACTCCGTCGCGGCCTACCTCCAGGAGCGGATGACCGACGTGCGCTTCGGCGTCGCCCACGGGCAGCTCCCACCCCGCCGGCTGGAATCGGTGATGCACGACTTCATCGCCCACGACTACGACGTGCTGGTCACCACCACCATCGTCGAGAACGGCACCGACATCCCCAACTGCAACACCATCATCGTCAACCGGGCGGACCGGTTCGGGCTGGCGCAGCTCTACCAGCTCCGGGGTCGGGTGGGTCGGGGAAAGCACCGGGCCTACGCCTACCTCTTCACCCCCCCGCGGCGGGTGATAGGCGAGTTGGCCTACCGGCGGCTGGCGGCGGTGGCCGAGTTCAACGAGCTGGGCTCGGGCTACCGGCTGGCGCTCAAGGACCTCGAGCTGCGCGGGGCGGGGGACGTGCTGGGACCGCAGCAGTCGGGCTTCATCGAGCAGGTCGGTTTCGACCTCTACGTGCGGCTCCTGCGGGAGGCCGTGGCCGAGCTCCGGGGGGAGGCGGTGGAGGTCCGCGAGCCGCAGACCCAGGTCACCGGCGATTTCTCCGCCTACCTCCCCGACTCCTACGTGGGGAGCCCCGAGCTGAAGCTCCGGCTCTACCGCCGATTGGCCGAGTGCCGGACCCTGGACCGGGCGGGGGAGCTCAAGGAGGAGTTCACCGACCGCTTCGGCCCCCTCCCCGAGGAGGTGGAGAACCTCTTCGCCGCCCTGGAGGTCAAGCTCCTGGGCGACGCGGCCGGGGTGAAGGAGGTGCGGACGAGCGGGAGGAGAATCAGCCTCGCCTTCAACGATTTTTCCCGGGCGGGCCGGGTGGACCTGACCGGCTGCGCGGCGGTGAGCGATTTACGTCCGCGGATCGGCGCCCACGGTCAGGGGCTTCTGGAGGCCTGGGCGGTGGACGACCCGCTCCGGGCGGCCGCGGAGCTCATCGCGTATCTGTACGAATCACTCGCCGGAGGCTGAGCTTTCCGGCCGACCTCGCGGGCACTTGACCGGGGGTGGGGCGACTGATACCGTTACCGGTGACCGAAAGGAACCGAGATGGGCTTCGTGGACTGGCGCAGCGGGGTCTGGTTCCTCGCCCTCGGGCTCCTGGGCCTGCTTTTGCCTATATTCAACGGTTTCGAGCCGCCCGTGGGCGGGTGGGTCACGCCCGTTTGGTCGTTCCTCGTTCTCGTAATTATCGGAGCCGCCCTCACCGGAATAGGGGTCTACAACAAGCTGAAAAGCCGCAAATAGAAACGGAGAGAACATGGCCCGACCGCGCGGAAAAGGCATCCTCCTGACCATCGGCATCACCATATTCCTCCTCGGCCTCGCCGGGACGCTCATGAGCTTCTTCGACTACAACCTGGTGATAGCCGGGGCCGAGCTCGAGGCGCCCGTGTCGTACATCCTGCTGGGCGTCGGCGCCCTGATACTCATCATCTACTTCGTCGTGGTGCTCATCAAGGCCCGGAGCAGCGGGTAGTGCTCTACGTGGGCGTTCTGGAGGCGGAGCTTTTCATCCCCGAGGCCCGCAGCAAGAAGGAGCGGCGCCGGGTGGTGAGCTCCATCAAGGAGCGGGCCCGGAGCCGCTACAAGGTTTCCGCGGCCGAGGTGGGGGACGCGGACCGCCTCCAGGCCGCCACCCTCGCCTTCACCACCGTCGCGGGAAGCTGCACCACCGTCGAGGAGACCCTGGACACCCTCGAGCGGCTCGTTTACTCAGGCGAGGCGGAGGTTACGTGGATCCGACGGGCGGTCCGTTCCGCCGAGGAGCTGTGGGAATGACGGGGGACCGCCGTCATCGCCAACCTTGCCCCTCACCCCGGCCCTCACCCCAAAGGGGGGAGGGGAATGACGGCAGCCCTCATTCCAAAAATGCTCCTACGTAGGGGCGACCGTCCACGGTCGCCCGCGGGCCGACCTTCAGGTCAGCCCTTTTTTTCTAAGGAAGCCCTCACCCCTAACCCCTCTCCCACAGGGAGAGGGAGAACGACATCCACACCAATCTATTTTACCAACATTGACCCTCACCCCAGCCCGTAGGCGAGCCTCTCCCTAAAAGGGAGAGGGAGAAAACGTAGGGCGGGGGCTCTGTACCCCGCCCGATTTTTAAACCTCGTCCCTCACCCCAGACGCTCCCCACCGACAGGCCCGTTCATATTCAACAGCCTCCTAAATAACAGGTGTGTCGGGGGCGCTTGACCGGCGCCCCCTTTTACGTTAAGATGGGCTAGAGGTCAAGTACCCCGGGACGTTCACCCAACCACATCGGGTATCATGTCCCAAATCAGCTCTCTCACGAGCGGACCCTGGTTCAGCGGCATCCCCCCCGGTCGCTGAGGCCCACCCCTTTCTGATTGTGGTGTGACCTAGAGACCGTCGGTCAGCGCCGTCGGCCGCCATCCTTACCTGTTCTCCCGAGGAGATTTCGTGAAGCTCTTCCTGTCGGGCAACGAGGCCATCGCCCGGGGGGCGTACGAGTACGGCGTCCACATCGCCGCCGCCTATCCCGGCACCCCCTCGACCGAGATTCTGGAGAACGTGGGCCGGTACGAGGAAATCTACGCCCAGTGGTCCACCAACGAGAAGACCTCCCTGGAGGTGGCCATCGGCGCGAGCTTCGGCGGAGCGAGAGCCCTGGTGGCGATGAAGCACGTGGGGCTAAACGTGGCCGCCGACCCCCTGTTCTCCCTGGCCTACATCGGCCCCGACGGCGGCCTGGTCGTCGTCACCGCCGACGACCCGGGGATGCACTCCAGTCAGAACGAGCAGGACAACCGCCACTACGCCCGTCACGCGAAGATTCCCATGCTCGAGCCCTCGGACTCCCAGGAGGCCAAGGACATGGTGGGCACCGCCCTCGAGCTGGGCGAAAAGTACCAGGTCCCCTTTCTCGTCCGCATGACCACCCGCGTCTGCCACTCCAAGTCGGTGGTGGATTGCGGGGAGCGGACGGCGCGGGAGATACCGCCGTACACCAAGGACGACGCGCGGCGGGTGATTCTGCCGGCGCGGGCCCGGGTTCGCCGCGCCAGGCTCGAGGAGGCGCTGGGCCGACTGGAGGAGGAGGCGGTCGGCTCCCCGTGGAACTTCGTGGTAAAGGGCGAGGGGAAGATTGCTGTCGTGGCTTCCGGAATCGGCTACCAGTACGCCCGCGAGGTCCTGCCCGGGGCCGATTTCCTCAAGCTCGGTTTCGCCTACCCCCTGCCGAAAAAGCTCATCCGCGATTTTTCGAAAAACTACGACCGGCTCTACGTGGTCGAGGAGAACGACCCGATCCTGGAGGACGAGATCCGCAACCTGGAGCTGGGCATTCCGGTCATCGGGAAGGCGATAATCCCCGGAATAGACGAGCTGAGCCAGGAGCGGGTGGCCGAGGGGTTCAAAAAGGCCGGAATCGCCGTGGCCCGGGAGTACACGAGCCCGGTGGACGTGGGCCAGTTGCCGCCGCGGCCGCCGGTCCTCTGCCCGGGGTGCCCCCACCGCGGCGTGTACGCCATGCTGCGCACGCTCAAGCTGACCGCCACCGGGGACATCGGCTGCTACACCCTGGGCGCCCTGCCGCCGCACAACGCCATGGACACCTGCGTGTGCATGGGCGCCGCGGTCACCGTGGCCTTCGGCCTGGAGCTGGCCCAGGGCAGGGAGTTCTCCAAAAAAATGGTCGCCACCATCGGCGAGTCCACCTTCCTCCACTCGGGAATAACAGGGCTCATAGACCTCGTTTACAACAAGGGCATCACCACGGTCTGCATCCTGGACAACCGCATCACCGCCATGACCGGCCACCAGCAGAACCCGGCGACGGGGTTTACGCTACGGATGGAGCCCACATGGGAGGCAGACTTCGGCGAGTTGGTCCGGGCCTGCGGGGTCAAGTGGGTGCGTACGGTGAACCCCCTGGACCTGGAGGCGGTGAAGACGGCCCTGAAGGAGGCCGTCGCCGTGGAAGAGCCCGCCGTGATAATCTTCAAGAGCCCCTGCGCGCTCCTTCCCGAGGCCAAGAAGCTCGAGCGCGTGGAGTACTTCGTCAACGAGGACAACTGCACCAAGTGCCGCTCCTGCATCCGCCTGGGCTGTCCCGGCATCGCCCCCATGGGCACCGACGGAAAATCCCGCTTCGATGACTCCCTCTGCGTGGGCTGCGGCCTGTGCGAGCAGGTCTGCAAGTTCAACGCCGTCACCCGCGTGAGCGACGACCCGGGGCGTAAGGGCTCCTGGTGCGCCGACAAGATTTAGGCCGGCTCCGCCGAAAGGAAGTGTTCCATGACGATGACGAACGTTTTGATCTGCGGCGTGGGGGGGCAGGGGGTGCTCTTGGCGAGCGAGGTGCTCTCCGAGGCCGCACTCGCGGCCGGTTACGACGTGAAGAAGTCCGAGGTCCACGGCATGAGCCAGCGCGGCGGCTCCGTGGTCTCCGACGTCCGTTTCGGCGAAGAGGTCAAGAGCCCCCTGATCTGCCGCGGGGAGGCCGACGTGCTCATGGGCTTCGAGCGGCTCGAGGCGGTGCGCTGGCTGGACCACCTCAAACCGGGCGCCGGCGTCGCCGTGGTCAACGACCTGGAAATCTGGCCCATGACGGTCAGCTCCGGGGCCTTCGAGTACCCCGCCGACATAGACGAACGGCTCGAACGGGCCACGAAGCGGTACTGGCTCTTCAACGCCACGAAAATCGCCCAGGAGGTGGGCGAGCCGCGGGCGGCCAACATCGTGCTCCTCGGCGCCCTCTCCCCCGCCCTGCCCCTGGAGGAAAAGTACTGGCGGGACGCGATAAAAAGCCAGGTCAAGGACAAGTACGTCGAGGTGAACCTGCGGGCCTTCGCGGCCGGAAGGGCCGTCTGCACGGGTTGAGGAAAGAGTTGCCGCCGGAGCGCGTGACATGACCGTCGCCGGAATAATCCTGGCCGGAACCCTGATCCTCCTCTGGCTGGCCGACGCCCTAACCGGCCACCCCTGGCGCTTTCTCGGTGACCTTCTCGGCTGGGGGATCGCCTTTTTCATCCCCTTCGGGCTGGGGTGGTTCGTCCGCTCCGTGCTGTTGACGATGGGCCTGCCAGAGGTCCCGTGGATCGAGTACCTCCTCGGCGTCGCCGTGGCGGCGGCGGTCCTCCAGTTCGCCCTGGACCGCCTCCTGGAGAGGCCCCCGCGAGACGAATTCACCGTACACGCCACCCAGTTCCCGACCTACATCGCCCTGGCCACCGGCGTCGGCCTGGCGATATCGTCCCTCGTGTTCTTCATCCTCTCCGGGGTCGCAACCCTCTTCGTTACCTCGGTTTTCGCCTACTACCTGACCCACCCGGCCAAGTGCGACCGGAGATGAGCCTACCGGCGAAGGCATGACTTGACGTAACCGACGTTTGACGCTATTCTATAGGGTGGTTGAGAGAACGTCCCCCAAAACGCATCAGAAACCTCTTATATGGCAAAACCGGCAAATTCTACCTCCATCGTGCAACCCACCCGACCCTGCCGCGGCGCTAGGTCGGGTGAACTTATAAAGGAGAACCCTTGCAACTGGAACAGCTGATCCCCGCAGGGGCGATAAATCTCGATCTGGCGTCCACGAAGAGCCACGAGGCTCTGCACGAGATGGCCCACTTGCTGGTGGGGCAACCCGGGCTGCCCTCCAATGCCGAGGTCATATCGGCCATCTTCAACCGCGAGATGGAGTACGAGGCGGCGGTGGGCTCCGGCGCCGCCATACCTCACATCATGATGGCCGGCCCCGAGAGGCCGATCCTCGCCGTGGGCCGGAGCAAGGGCGGGATAAAATTCGGCAAGAACGGGAAGGAAAAGGTCAAACTGCTGTTCCTTCTGATAAGTCCGGCGGAGGACCCCCACATGCACCTCCACACCATTTCGCGCATCGCCAAGCTCCTCCACCGGCCCGAGATCCGCGAGTCGCTCTTGAAGGCGGGCGGCGAGCGCGAGCTGAGGACGATTCTCAAGCACCACGACGAAAATAACCGCTGACACTTTTTCTGCGTGCCAAAGGCCCCCCGGGGGGCCTTTTCATCAAAGGCAGCCCTCACCCGTACCCCGTCGGCGCGCCGCTCCCAC
>DATKYS010000086.1 GCA_035528375.1 bacterium | reverse complement strand
TGCCAGTCTATGCCGATCTCGGTGAAGCTCATCTGCTCGCGCTGGGTGTTGAGGTCTACGATGCTGGGCAGGAAGCACTGGGCGCAGTACTCGGCGCACTCCTCGTAGTGGAGCTCGGCGATTTTAGCGCCCTCTTCGCTTTCGGCGGCCATCTGTTCGAAGAGGTCCAGAACCTCGAAGAAATTGGTGACCGCCTCCCCGTACTCCTGGTTCAGGAAGTACGACCACGCCTTCAGGTACATCGCCTTGTAGTACTGGTACTCGCCCGGCTGGACCTGGCTGAAGTACTTGATGGCGTTGGTGAAGTCGTTGCGTTCGAAGTAGATGCGGCCGATGCGCTGGCGGACTTCGGCGGCGTAGCTGGAATCCGGGAAGCGGTCCAGAAGAATGAGGAAATTTTCCAGGGAGTCGGTCCGATGCAAGTCGAAGGCGGCGAAATCGCGGTTGGAGAGCTCGTCCGCCACGACACCCATGTTGTAGTAGGAGTCGTCGAAGTATTTGGTGGACTGGGGGATGGCGCTGGGCGGGAGGTTGCGGTTGCGCTCCTCCACCTGGATGTAGTAGTTGGCCAGGTCCTGGTAGGCCTTCATTGATTTTTTGAAGGTCCGGATGATGATGTCGGAGTCGCCGACCGGTTCGGTATCGGCGGCGGTCGGTTCGGGGGTGGAGCTTGAGAGGACACGCTCGCGGTAGGCGTCGTCTTCAAAGAGGTCTTTGGCCTCTTCGTAGTAGAGGTCGCCGAGATTGTAGTAAACCTCCTCGAGGTAGGGGGAGGTCTTGTCGAGCTCTTCGGCTTCTTTGATGATTTCTTCGTACCGGACGATGGACTCGTGGCGCTGCACGCGGATCTTCTCGTTGTACTCGGCAACCTCGGAGTAGAAATCCTCCTCGGTCTCCTGCTGGGCGTTCTCTATCTCCCTGAGCTCCCTGGCGAGCGAGTCCAGGGTTTCCTTTTCCACCTCGGTGAGCTCCTCGGCCGTCAGCCCGTCCGAAGGGACGCACCCCGGGAGGAACGCCGTAGCGGCGAGAATCGTGAAGGCAGCCGCGACGCTGAACAGACCTTTTACCGGGGCATTACTCGGTTTGCCGGGGGCATAGCTCGCTTCGCTCGGTTCGCGTCTTTTTAACATCGAAGTCCCCTAAAACTCAATAAAACCGCTTCGATGGGAACAGTTTTTTTAGGGTTCCGGCTCACCGCATTTCAACGGAAAACCTTATCAGTCGGTGAGCTCCGCCTCATCCGTCGGTACAGTCTCCGTGTCCGTAGGCTCGACGGTTTCCTCGAGCGGCACATCGGTCTCGTCCGTCGTATCCCCCGTCTCCCCGTCGGGGGCTACCTCTTCGGTTCCCGCATCCGCGGGGACATCCTCTTCCACGATCCCCGTATCCGCGGGGATATCTTCTTCCACGGTCCCCTCGTCCGTGGCGACCTCTTCGTCGCCCTCGCCGGATGACGCCTCGTCAATCTCCCCGGGAACCTCCCCCTCGTCGGGTGGGATTTCGGCATCTTCCTCTATCTCGCCGGCGAAGCCCTCGCCCCGCCCCTCGGCGGCAGCGGCCGCGGCGGCGGCGGCGGCGGCTTTTTGAGCCTCGATCTCCTCGGTGGTCATGAAGCGGGCGAACTCATCCTTCCAGGCCTCCCCGGTTATCCAGTTGATCTTCTCCTCGCGCTCGGCCTGGCGGGCCTCCAGATCGGCGACCACCGTGCGCCCGGCGGCCCCCACCTTCAGCTCGTTCTGCTGCTCGATGTTCTCCGCGCGGGCCTCCCTGAGCTCCGTGTAGCGCTCGGCGTGTTCACCGATGACGTTCTGGAACTGGCCCTCGATGTCCTCCTTGTAGGAGAAAGAGGCATAGGCCCTGAAGAATTCAGCGTCCTCGGTGATGTCGCGACCGATGATATCGCGGCCGGAGACAAAGGTCTGGAGCTCGGCGATGGCGGCCTGCATCTCGCGGGCCTCCTCCTCGGCCTCGTTGAGCTCCTCGGGGTAGAGGACGTCCCCGCCGATGTTGCGGATGTCCTTGATCTCGTGGGTGAGAATCGAGGTGACGAACTTCAGTTCCTCCTCGATGTCGGCGATGAGCTTCTGGTACTCGGGGTTGGAGTTGATGCGCTCACGGTCAATGGTGTAGCTGTCAACCACGTCCTCCAGGGTCCGGATGGCGCCCTCGTACTCGCGCTCCTGAATCTGGCAGTAGCCGATGAGGATGTAGGCATCGGGGGCCAGATCGGTGTCGGGAAACCGGTTCAACAGAGACCGCATCATGATGATTACGTCGTCGTAATCCCCTGTTTCGGCCCGATTTATCATGAGGTAGGCCTTGCCCACCTGGGCGTCGTCCCAGTTCTCTATGTCTGAAGCGGAGATGTGTTCGTACTCGAGCCATGCGGCGTTGTTGTCGCCCAGGCGCTGGTAGAGGTAGGCCAGGATGATGTGCGCCCGTCCCTCCAGACGCCGGGTCGCGTCGGAGTACGTCGGGGCGCTGGCCATGTCCTTGAATGATTCGACAGCCTCCTCGAGCTTGTCCTGCTTCACCAGGCACAGGCCCCCCAGGTAGCTCCCGTAAATCGCGTACTCGCCATTCCGGTCAATCCCCGCGACGACTTCCACCGCCTTCTGGTACTTGGCGAGCCTGTAGTAGCACATCCCGACCACGTACCGGCTCGCGTCCGAATACTCGAACCCTGAAAACTCGGGCTTGCCCGCCAGCTCCTGGTAAAACCTGATGGCCTCGTTGAACCTCTCGCGTCTGTACCGCATGTACTCGAGGGTGTACAGCGAGTACATGCACCATGTGCTGTGCGGGTAGTCCTTCTTGCACTGTACCAGCGGTTTCTGAGCGCCCTGGTAGTCGTTCACCCTGAATAGTGAATCCCCCCACCGGTAAAGCGTCTCGTCGAGCCTCGAGAAATCGGGGTACTTATCAACGATGAACTCGAATACGTCGGACGCCTGGAACCATGTTATCTCCTGCTCCATGTCGTAGTACTCCATGCCCTCGGCGAAGTACATCCCCGCGAGCTCCTCAAGCCTGGCCAGGGATGCTCCCAGGTATCGCGAGTCGGAGTACTTGCTCTTGATGTTGTCGAACCGCTCGCGTGCGTTCTCGCGGTCGCCCAAGAAGAAGTAGCACTCACCGACGTAGAAGATTGCCTCGGGCACGTCGGTGTAGGAGCGGTACACGTCGAGCAGTCGCTGGAACAGTGGAAGGGCTTCGGCGTATGAAGCGGAGTCGAACTCGTCCGTGGCCCAGTACTTATAAATCCACTCCAGGCGTTTCATGGAGGTTTTAAAGGCTGAACGGAGCTGGGGGTAGTTGTCCACGACGCGCTGGTAGAACGTCGCCGCTTTTTCGTAGTCCTCGAGGGCGAAGTGGCACTCGCCGAGCTGCAAGAGAGCGTCGCCCATCTTTGTGTAGGCCGGGTACTCCTCGCGGAGCCGTTCGAGTGTGCGCACGGCGTCGTGATACTCTTCGAGCTTGTAGAGGGAATCGCCCCAGATGAAGTAGACGTCGGAGCGCCGGGAGAACAAGGGGTACCAGTCGTCTATGAACTCGAGCTCGTCAATGGACTCCCTGTACTTCGTTCTGGCCTGTTCGCGGTATGACTCCGCCTGCACGGTCTCTGCGCGCTTGTCTGCGCGCGTGGCCTTGTCCCAGAAGTCCTCGGCGCGTGAATACTTGTCCATGGCTGAGATGAAATCGCGCCGGGCCATGGCCTCGAGCTGATCGTAGCGTTTCTCCCGCTCGAGCTTGCGGATGAGGTCCACCTTGTCCATCTCGGCCGCGGTGAGGCGCTCCAGTTCCGCGGTGAGGGAGGACGAGCTCGCCTCCTCCTGGCGCAGCTCCTCAAGGAGGCTCCCCTCCTCCCCTTCCTGCCCCCACACACCGACCACGGTGAACAGGAGCCAGCCCGTTACGATTTTAAAAAGCTTTGTGCGCATATATATCTCATCCCATCGCTTCGGAACGCCGCGTGACGGCGCCCCGTTGACGATATGCGATCACTCGTCGCCGGACCGCTCCTTCTCTTTCGTAATCTCTTCGCGGACCTCGGCCAGTCGTTGCTGGAGCTCCTGACGCCGGGTTTTTATCTCTTCGAGCTGCTCGCGTCCTCGTTCAATACGTTCCTTGATGAGCTCCTGTTTCTTGAAGTCCGACGGACCGACGAAGGGGCCGAACTGCACGCCGAAGTGAATTCCCAGACCCACCTGGTCGAACTCGTTAACCTGCCCGCCCCCGGTGCGCAGCACCTCGTCCTCCGAGTAGAAGAGCATCTCCAGCTTGTCCACCGACACGCCTATCTCCATCCCCCACCAGGGCAGTTTGTAGAGGACGCCGAAGTTCAAGTCTCGGCCGTTCACCTCGAGGGCCAGGGAGAAATCGTAGCGGACCTGGTACTCAATGGCGCCGAACACGCCCTGCCATGTGGAGGAATCCGTGTACTTACTTGCGTACATCCCCTGGAAGGCGCCGGTTCCCAGACCGATGTGACCCCGGATGGGGATGGCCAGGGCGGGGTAGAAATCCTTCGAGAAAACCACGTAGGCGGTGAACTGCTCGAACCAGGTTCTAGTCCGCCCCTCGGGCAGGTAGACGGTGCTCCCGCCGGGAACGCCAGGGGCGCCGAAGGGCGACACGTCTACGTCGCCACCGATGTTGCGCATCCCGATGGCGACGGCTGGAAACTTTACCGTTTCCGGGATGAAACGCACCTCGGCAGCCCCCACGTAGGCTGAGGAGTCGAAGTCGTAGGCGGCGAAGGTCAACTCGACGCCGATGTCCCAGAACTCCAGACCCCCGGAGAGGGAGATGTCGTAGTAGTCGTTGATCTCCGGATCCGTGGGTTGCATACCCAGAAAGAAGCTCCCCGAGTAGCCGAGCTTGATCGCGGTGAAAGGCAGGGTGTAGGCCGTGGGGATGCTCATCAGCCCGGGGTTTATGAAGGGGCCGGCGGAGGCGGCGGATGCCATACAGAGGACAGCCGCGATGACGGGGAGGGCGTTTCTCCCCGAAAAACGACAAAAAACCCCTCTTAGAGGTTTCAAACCACCCCTTAGGTTCATCCCGCGTTTTTTTTCGTCAGTCACGTGGTCGGTTCTTTGGTCGGTCGCCCCTCAGCGCCCGCGGCCGTACCACGATGACAACGAGACATTGATTCTTTTCACCCGAAACGCCAGCGAACAGCTATATACCTGTGAATTCAGGCCCCTCGCGCATTATCCTCGTGAACTCAGGCCCCTCGCGCATTATCCTCGTGAACTCAGGCCCCTCGCGCATTATCCTCGTGAACTCAGGCCCTTCGCGCATTATCCTCGTGAACTCAGGCCCCTCGCGCATTATCCTCGTGAACTCAGGCCCCTCGCGCATTATCCCTGTCAATTCAGGCCCCTCGCACATTATCCCTGTCAATTCAGGCCCCTCGCGCATTATCCTCGTGAACTCAGGCCCCTCGCGCATTTACCGGCTTTCTCCCATCACCGTTTCGTAGTTTATACTTAAATTTACACACTGTCAAGGCGTTAGGCGGTTTTACGGCCGGCGAAAGAAGCTCCAACTCCACTGTAATGAGCAAATTCCATACCTGATCGCAGCGCGCAGATGTAAACGGACGTTCGCAAGCCCCCGCGGAACCGGACTTGGCTCGACGGGGTGGATTGGGGTAGAATCCACACAAATGAGTACCGAAAAGGAATGACCTATGAAACGGATTTTCCTCCTCCTCGCGCTCGTCACGACGACGGCTCCGGCCGCCGAGTACCTCGCCCTCGTACCCGCCGGTGCGCCGGGGGCGGGGGTGTTCTACGGGTACTTCGACGGCGGGGAGCTCAGGGCGACGATCTCTCCCGCGAATGCCGTCTGCGCGCTGCCGGACCGCCGGGACGACCTGTACATCGTGTTCGCGCCGTCGGGCGCCGCCGGGCTGCCCCCGGGGATAGACCGGCTGGGCCGTCTGACCTACGGAGCGGAAATCTGCAACCTCGGGACCGACGACCTGCGGGAGCTCATCGGCCTGGGTTTCCGCCTCTGTCACCTGGAACCGACGATCAGAGCCCCCCAACGGGAAGCACCGCCGGATATTCTCACCGCCGACGCCCATGAGCTCGTTGACATGGTAGACCTGGACCGGATTGACGCCTACGACTACGACCTGACCGAGTTCCGCACCCGTTACGCCTACACCCCGCAGAACAACCTGGCGGGGGACTACATCGCCGCCGAGCTGGCGGACTCGGGCTTCGAGGTTACGCGGGAAAAATGGATCGGCGCCAGCCCCCAATCCCTGGACGCCGAGGGCGGGCTCATCGCCTTCTCCCTGGCCAGTTCCCACCTGTTTTACTCGACCGACGGCGGGGCTGTTTTCGTCGAGTACTTCCCCACCGGGGAGATAAAGGTTTGGCCGAACAGCGCCTGTGCCGTATTCCCTCCGGCCACGATTCATTTCGCCGGCGGCGACACCTACCGTCGCACCGACGACGGCGGGGCGACCTGGACCGAAACCCCCTTCGATCTGGGTTCGGAAAGCAACGACCTCTCGACGATGGCCTTCGCCGACGCAGATACGGGTTACCTCTTCAGCGCCTCGGGCGATGTCTGGCGCACCGAGGACTCGGGCTCGGTCTGGGAAAAGGTCGGGGGCACGGGCATGGAGATTTTCGCCGCGGCGTGCCTCCCGGGCGACCCCCGGACGGTCATCGGGGTGAGCCGAGGCGAGACAGTGCTCCGGAGCGCCGACGGTGGCGAGACCTGGGAAACGGTCTACGCCTCTTCCGGCGGCTCGACGCTCTACGACGCGGCCTTCGGTGATTCCGATCGGGGCCTGGCGGTGGGGACGGCCGACCGGCTGCTCATCACCGATGACGGCGGCGAGACCTGGACCCCCTCGCAGATTCCGGGCGTTGACCCCGCCCAGCAGCTCCTCGCGGTGACGGCCATCGGGCCGCTCGAATACGTCGTCGGGTCAATCTACGGGGAGATGTACCGCACCGCGGACGGCGGGGAGAGCTGGGAGACAGTGACCACCGCGAAGGCCTCGGCGGTGAACGCCCTGGACTGGGACGGAACCGGGGAAAAGGTCTGGCTCGCATCGAGGGATGGACCCGCCTACGCCGACGGGGAGCTCGACGGGCTCACCTGGCGGCTCGAGGGGCTGGACCCGGGAACGGGCATCCTCTGGGAGAACATCATCGGCGAGAAGACCGGGAGCGAGTACCCACGGAGTTACATTTACGGCACCGCCCACTTCGACTCGATCTCGGGCACTGAGGACCAGGACGAAGATCCCTACATATTGGCCCCCGGCGCCAACGACAACGGGTCGGGGGCGTCGGCGCTCCTGGAGATATCGCGCGTTCTGGCGGATTACACGCCCCGGCGCAGCCTGCGCCTTGTGTTCTTCAACGCCGAGGAGCTCGGGCTCCACGGCAGCTCCCACCACGCCCGGCAACTGGCCCTGGACGGGGTCCAGGTGGACGGGGTGGTAAACCTGGACATGGTCGTCTGGAGCGACCCGCCCGAGGTACAGGAGGACCTGGACATCATTACCGATTACCGGAGCGAGTGGCTCGCCGACGTGCTCATGGAATCGTGCGTACGCTACGGCGACGGCATGCCGGGGTACAAGATTATCGATCCCAACGCCCACCGCTCGGACCACTTCATCTTCTGGGTCGTTGGGTATCCAGCGTTGTTGTGTACCGAGGACATTGACCTGCCCTACCCCTACTACCACACCTACGACGACGACTACCCGATGATCGCCGGCCACTTCCCGCTGACCCGGCAGATAACGCGGGCCGCCCTCGGCGCCCTGGCCGGCCTCGTCGGCATCCACGACGACCACCTCTACAATCTTGCCGACATCTACGCCTACCCGAACCCCTTCCGCGGCGACAGGCACTCCGGGGTAACGTTCAACGGGATCCCGCCCGGTTCCAAAATCCGTGTGTACGACATCGTCGGGAACCTGGTCTACGAAACCGTGAGCACCGCCTTCGAGCTGGATTGGGACGTGACCAATACAGTGGGCGCCGAGCTGGCCGCGGGCGTGTACCTCTACCACGTGACGGCCCCCGGGGGGGACTCCGTGACGGCCAAACTGGCGGTGATACGCTGAAAAAAAAGGGAAGACCGGTCTTCACGGTCCTCGCGCTCCTCGTTCTTCTGGCGGGTTGCACGGGAGGTCCCGATAGCGCCGTCGAGGTGAAAACTCCCCCCGCGGCGGACCTCACCTCCCTGGCCGAGTTGGTGCGGTCGGCCGACGCGGCCCTCGACCAGGCGGCGAAGGATTTCGGGGAAAACAACTTCGGCCTGGCGGCCGGCGGCGTGGCCCGGGCGCAAGAGGCGTTGCGGGAGGTGTCCCGGGTGCGGCTCCCCCTCGCCGTGGTGTCCCAGTACGTCTACACCGCCGACGTCAACCTCCGGTTCGCCGATGCGCCCGAGCGAGCCCTGGCGGAGCTCGAGGCGGCACGGGACTTCCTGGCGGAAACGCTCCTGGACGCCGGGACGGACGAACGGGAATTGCTGAGCTCCTTTCTCGACCGGCTGATCGGGGTCATAGACGATACGGAGGTCGGCCGAGAGGAGAAGCTGTCCCAGCTCGAGGCCCTGCAGCGCGACCTCGCCACGGCGGTTCAAGCGACCGCGGGAGCCGGCGTAAAGTAATCCCCGACGGCGGTGCTTAAACGCGGACGAAAGTCGGACCGCGACCGGAGGGATGACGATGGGCGAAGGGAAAATCTCACTCGACCTCCGCACGAGCGACCGACGGCTCATCGGGCGGAGCGGTCTCGATTTCGCCCAATGGCGGGAATCTTACCCGGAGCTGGTCACGGCGCTCATCGGCCCCGCCCCGGGCTACGCCGCTCTGCCCGACCAGCAGGTCTCGGACCTCCTCCACTGGGTAGAGCCGCTAAAAGGGGGCTGCGACGACCTCGTGCTCCTGGGAATCGGGGGATCGGGGCTGGGGGCGCGGATGCTCAACTGCGCCTTCATCGAGCCGGCGTCCAGGAAACCCGGCCACCCGCGGCTCCACGTGGTGGACAACGTGGACCCCCGGCGCCTGCGTCACCTGCTCGGGGAGCTCGACCCGCACCGCACCCTGGTGAACGTGATAACGAAATCGGGCTCCACGGCGGAGACGATGGCCTCCTTCGCCGTGGTACGGGGATGGCTCCGCGAGGCCCTGGGGAAGGGTTACGGGGAGCGGGTGGTGGCCGTCACGGACCCGGACCTCGGCGACCTGCGGGCCCTGGCGACGGCCGAGGGTTACAGGACTTTCGACGTCCCGTCCGACGTGGGCGGCCGATTTTCGGTGCTGAGCCCCGTGGGCCTCGTTCCGGCGGCGCTCCTGGGGATTGACGCCCGGGAGCTCCTGGCCGGCGCGCGGGCCATGCGCACCGCCACGGGGAACCCGGACTGGCGGAAGAATCCCGCCCTGGCCCTGGCCCTGGCCCTCCACCAGCACCACCTGGCCGGGAGGAGAATCGTTTCGGTCATGCCCTATGCCGACGGTCTGCGCGACTTCGCCCTCTGGTTCGCCCAGCTCTGGGCCGAGAGCCTGGGCAAGCGCCGGCGGGGCACCGACCCCTACGGTCCGACGCCGCAGGCCGCCCTCGGCGTCACCGACCAGCACTCCCAGCTACAGCTCTACGTGGACGGGCCCAAGGACAAGGTCGTCTGGCTCCTCGAGGTCACCGACACCGGGGACGACGTGCGGGTCCCCCCCCAGACCGACGAATACTCCAGCCTGGGCTACCTGGGCGGGCGGGGGCTGGGCGAGCTCCTTCGTGCGGAGCTCAAGGGGACGGTGCTGGCGCTCCTGCGGGCTGGCACCCCCTCCCTCGTGCTCACGCTCACGGCCCTGGACGAGCGGTCGCTGGGCTCGCTGGTGTACCTCTGCCAGGCGGCGGTATCCATCACCGGGAAGCTCGCCGTGGTCAACGTTTACGACCAGCCCGGCGTCGAGGAGGGAAAGAGAACGACCTACGCCTACATGGGCCGCGAAGGCTACATCGAGCGGCTGGCCGAGGACGAGCTTCTCCTCGCCGGGACCGACCCCGACCGTCGGTTGCACCGCGCCGACGCCCTGGTGAGCGAGGCGTAGCATGGCCCCCCGAGTGACGGTCGTCGTCGTCAGCTACGACACCCGGGACGACCTCGTCCGCTGCCTGGACCACCTCGCGCGGCAGGACGAGCCCGTCGAGGTCATCGTTTTCGACAACGGCTCCCGGGACGGTTCGGCAAATGTGGCCCGGAGAACGGGCGTAAGGCTTTTCGCCAGCCCCGCGAACCAGGGATACGCGGCGGCGACGAACCAGGCCGTGCGAAAGGCCCGGGGGAGATTAATCCTCCTCCTCAACCCCGACGCATTCCTGCCGACAGACGGGGCGAGGCGGCTGGCCGATCTCCTCGAGGACGACCCCTCCCTCGGCGGGGTGGCACCTCAACTGGTCGGGGAGGACGGCCGCGTGCAAAGGACCTGCCGGAGGCTCCCCAAAACCTGGGACCTCCTCTGCGAGCTCACCGGCCTGTCGCGCATGTTCCCCCGGAGCGGGTTATTCAACCGGTGGAAGATGGGGGACACCGACCACGCCGAGGAACGGAGGGTCGAGCAGGTCTACGCCTCCTGCTGGATGCTGCGAAAGGACGAGTTCAACGCGCTCGGCGGGTTCGACACCCGGTTCCCGATCTTCTTCAACGACGTGGACCTGGCCCGGCGGTTGGTACGGGCGGGGAGACTTACGCTATACTACCCACAGGTGAAGGTGATCCATCGGGGCGGGACCAGCGTTAAAAAAATCCGCGCGCGGAGCGTTCTCTGGAGCCACCGGGCGTTCTACCGGTACTTGAAAGAAAACGGTCCCCGGTTCAATCCCCTGTTGTGGCTCTTGACTTTGCCGTTGGCCGTGGCGGCGCCGTTGAGGGTGCTGTGGCGGGAAGTTTGCTGACCCCCGCGAAGTCCGGCAGGTTCGGGGGAAAGGCGTGCTGTGGAGCCATCGGGCGCGGCGGCCACAATGACGGCCGTGACGGCCAGCAGCCACTACTCCACGTAGGGGGTGGATAGGTCGCCCAGGAGACAGGCCAGCACCGCCAGCCGGGCCGTGATGACCTGGATTACGTCCGACGAGGCTACCAGGAGTTAAAAGTTAAACTGATGTACCGGCTCATCAGATGCTACAGGTGTTCTTTTCACGTGGTGTTTTTCCTAAAACTTGTCCAATTGGTGAAGTTGAATCCTAAAGGATAAGCCCTTTTACCATGATAGGAGTATATCCCTGGCATCTATCCAGCTATTCCTTATCTTGTCCAAGTCGTCCAGCTTCAAGTTTTCCAAACCAACTTCCTCCCTGTGTGTTATTATAGGGTATCTGTAACATCTGAGTCACATGATACAGTTATCCCATTTAACACTTTACTTCTCTGGGGGTCTGAAAGTTTAGAAGTTACCGCGGACGTACCCGCGGTTATTATCCGGCTTCAAGTTTTCCAAACCAACTTACTCCCTGTGTGTTATTATAGGGTATCTGTAACATCTGAGTCACATGATACAGTTATCCCAGTTAATACGTTATCTCTCTGGGGGTCTGAAAGTTTAGAAGTTACCGCGGACGTACCCGCGGTTATTATCCGGCTTCAAGTTTTCCAAACCAACTTCCTCCCTGTGTGTTATTATAGGGTATCTGTAACATCTGAGTCACATGATACAGTTATCCCAT
>DATKYS010000085.1 GCA_035528375.1 bacterium | reverse complement strand
CCAGGAGGACGGAAACAAAACAGACGCGGCTTCACAACAGGGGGTTGGGCCGGTCAATCCCGCCCAGCTCGGGGAGGTTCAGCTTGGTGGGTATCACCGGGCGGGTCTCCTTGCGGGAGTCGCGCCAGAGGATGACACTGTTGCGACCGTGGCGCTTGGCGTGGTAGAGCGCCTGGTCCGCCATCGTCACCAGTTCCTCGCGGAAGGAGGTGTCGTCGGGCATGCAGGCCACGCCGCCCGAGATGGTCAACTTCCGTTTCAGCGGGTGCGAAGGACCGTGGGGCAGCTTCTCCACCGCTCGCCGGGTCCGCTCCGCCAGGGCTAGCGCCTCCTCCGTGTGGGACTCGGGCAGGATGACCGCAATCTCCTCGCCGCCGTAACGGGCCGGGAAGTCGGTGTCCCGGATGGTCTCCCGTATTATCCGCGCGATGGTCCGCAGGGCCAGGTCCCCCTCGCGGTGGCCGAAGAAGTCGTTGTACTTCTTGAAGTGGTCCAGGTCGAAGATGACCAGGGAGAGGGTGTGGTTGTAGCGGATGGCGCGCTTCGTCTCCCGGTCCAGGGTTTCCTCGAAGCTGCGGCGGTTGGAGATCTCGGTCAGGGCGTCGGTGAAGGCGAAGTTGGAGAGCTTCTCGTTGAGGTGGGCGCCGTCTATGGCCACCGAGGCCGTGTTGGCCAGGATGGCCAGGAGACGTACGTCCTCGGGGGGGTAGATCCGCGGCTGGAAGTCGTCCACGAAGAGGACGCCGTTGAAGTGGCCTCCGGAGAACAGAGGGGCGGCGACGAACGCGGCGATGCCCGCGGTTTCCACCGCCTTCCCCCCGCCGGGTGCCTGGAGCGAGACGTCGGGCACGACGATGGGCTCCGGCGTGTTCATCATGTGCCAGGCGATGCTCCCCTCCCTCACGGGCCAGGTGGCGTCCGGTTTGACCATCACGTTCAGCCCCTTGACCGCGGCCAGCCGCATCAGGTTCTCGGCGGGGTTAAAGAGGGAGATGGAGCCGGCCTTGGAGTTGGTTATCCGGCAGGCGTGCTCCAGGATGCGTCGGAAGAGGATGTCGAGGGTGCCCGAGGAGGACAGGAGCTTCGAGACCTCGAGGATGGACTCGAGCTCCTCGATCATGCGCTGGGCCTGGGTGTAGAGGCTTGCGTTGTGGATGGCGGACCCGATGGCCGAGGCCAGGGTGCCCAGGAGACGGGCGTCGTAGTCCCCGAAGGCGTCGGGCTCGTTCGACTCGCAGTCGAGGACCCCCATGACCCGGCCACCGAAGGTGATGGGGACGGCGATCTCGCTGCGGCCGCTCTCGCCGCCGGGCTGACCCGAGATGTAGCGGGGCTCCCCGCGGGTTTCTGGGACGACGGCCGTCCGGCCGGTCCGGACCACCTCGCCGGTGACCCCCTGGGAATCGGGGAAGCGCGCCCCGGCCATCGGCTCGTAGTTCCAGCCGACGATGGTGTGGACCTCGAGCTCGTGCCGGTCCGGGTGGTGCAGCACGATGGCGCAGTTGCGGTAGCCCAGTTGCTCGACCACGACCGCCGCCATCCGGCGCAGAATCTCGGCGAGATTCAACGAGCCGGTCAGCGCCTGACCGAAGGCCTCGAAGACCTCGATCTGGCTGAAGCGTTCCTGGTCCCGCGAACGGCTCATCGGGCAATCTCCCGTCCCTCGACGCCGGGCGGTCGTGGGTATTCCCAATTAATGCGCGGCGCGGTCAAGTACCTACGCCTATAATATAATACATCTTACGGGTTTTGTCATCCCGGGGGGCCCGACGGGCGTCCGATACGGCACGGATACGGAGCGCACTCAGGGATGGGTGATTCGTTCAACTCATTGTAATTCAACGGTTTGTCCGCCGACTTCAGGCGAAGTGGTGTTGAAAGGGGCCCGGATCGGGGTCGCAGGAAAATTCCGCGTAGTCCACCCGCGCCAGGAAGAGCCCCCGGGCCGGGGCCGCGGCGGGCGCCTGCGACCGGTCCACCGAGTCCAGCAGCCGGACGGTGTCGTCGGCCGTCATCTTCCCGCTCCCCACGGCCAGCAGGCAGCCGACCACGGCGCGGACCATCCGGTGGAGGAAGGCGTCGGCGGTCACGATGAGGCGACGGCAGCCGCGCCCCTCCTCCAGCCGGCAGCGGTGGATCTCCCGCACCGTGCCCCCGCCGGGGCTCACCGGGCTCCCGACGGCGGCGAAATCCCGCCGCCCCTCGAAGAGCCGGGCGGCCTCGCCCATCCCCTCCCAGTCCAGCCCCTCCTCGACAGAAAGCGCGTAGCGGGAGTGAAAGAGGGAGCCGCCGGGGAGGAGGAAATATTCGTAGGTGCGCGACCGGGCGTCGCGGCGCGGGTCGAAGCCGGGCTCCACCTCGGCGCAGCTGAGAAGGCGGATATCCGCCGGTAGAAGGGCGCCGAGGGCGCGGAAAAGCGTGGCGGCCGGATAGGCGCGCTCCGCGGTGAAGGATGCCACCTGGCCCAGGGCGTGCACCCCGGCGTCGGTCCTCCCCGAGCCGGCGACGGGGACCCTCCGGCCGTAGAAACGCTCCAGGATGCTTTCCAGCTCCCCCTGCACCGTGCGGCGCCCCGGCTGGAACTGCCAACCGGAAAAGTCGGTGCCGTCGTAGGCCAGCGCCAGGGCGCAGGTGGGGCTCACGCCTCGGACTCCCGTTCTCCGGCGCAGGCGGCCTGCTCGCCGCGCGCCACGGCCCCCGCGTCCACCGCGGCCAACAGGGCCCGCAGGAAGGCCGCCAGTCGGCCCCGGCCGGGATAGGCCCGCCAGCCGTCGGCCAGGAGCTCCCGCCCCTCGGCCAGGCCCACCACGTACCCGTCGAAGATTTTTTCCAATCTCGTCCGCAGACGGCGCCCCGGCCGGCCCGGCACCAGGGCGGTGACGCCCCGAGGCCCGGCCCCGGCCAAAAGACCCGCGAAGAGGAAGAGCGTCAGGAGGCGCAGGGAGAGGGTGAGCGCCGGGAGCGAGGTATCCCAGGTCAGGGGCCCCGCCAGGGCCCGGGACGCCAGGGTGAGACCGCCGGCCAGCAGGACCAGGTAGGCGCCCAGGAGGAGGGATCGAATCACACCCCGCAGCCCGGCTCCCCAGATGAGAAGACAGACCAGGGCCGCCCCGGCCAGGACGGCGAGAACGACCCAATCCCCGGCGACGGCGGCGGCGGCGGCACCGACCACCGACAGCCAGACCCGCAGCGCCAGGCTCGTCAAGGCTCGACCTCCTCCACGACGACGCCGGTCACCCGCCCCAGCACGGTGGTCCGCTCAACCCCGGTGGGATCGCGCAGGAGCACCAGCCGCGCCGCGTCGGCGACCTCCTCGTCCAGGAAGGCGTCGCTCGCGCGCCACAGGCCGTCCACGTACGCCTCGTTCCAGGCGTGGTAGTAGAGCTTCCCCCCCACGCCCGAGACGAGGCCGATGACGGTTATCGCCGGGATGCCGGCCCGACGGCAGAGGTCGCTCACCAGGGCGGCGTGCTCGGTGCAATCTCCACGCCGCTGGACGAGGGTCTCCGCCGGGGTGAGCTCCAGGGTCACCGGGCTCTCGCGCAGGTACTCGCCCACCCAGCCGACGATGTTCAGGTAGGTGTTGTACGGGTCGCCCTCCACGGTGAGCGCCTCCGCCAGCTCCTCCAGGGCGCGGTGGTACTCGGGCTCGGGGAAGGGTTCCGGCGGGGGGTAAGTCGGGAAGGGGCGGTTGCGCACGGTGACCCGCCAGGCGCCGTCCCCGGCGGTCTCCACCCGCTGGAAGGGATCGGCCGGCGGAGGTGAGGTCCCCTCGATTAAAAGAACCAGCCGCTCGGTCCCCCGTGGGTTCGGGATGTCCCCTTCGGGGAAGAGGGCCGTGGTGGCGGCCGGGTCCACCCAGGTCAGTCCCGCCTTGGCGTCGGCCTCGTCCGCGGCGGGCCGGACCGACGTCCCGCCGGGCAGAAGGGTGCCCAGCCACTCGCCCGCGGCGTCGTAATAGCTCTCGCGCGGCATTCCGGCGAAGTTCACCTCGTCTACCCGGCCGGGGAAGGTCTCGCCGCCGAAGGTGACCTCACCGGGCACACCCCTGGTGTAAGTCACCCGGATGACCTCGGAGTAGTCGCTGGAGTAGAGGGAGAAGTCCAGGCTTTCCCCCGGTCCCAGGTCGTCCATGACGAGGGAGAACCCCAGTGTACCGACCAGTCCCCCCTCCAGGTAGCGCTTGCCCACGCTCAGGCCTTGGATGCGCTCCACCTCGAGCACGTCCCCGGCGAGGGCGGCGTTTACTATCAGGACATCCGTCCCGGAGATGGTGTAGCAGGTGGCCGCCGTCATCCGCCCGGCCGCGTCGTAGGTCTCCCGGTGGCGGGCGCTGGTGAGCATCGGCATGCCGGCGCGCGACAGCTGCATCGTCGAGTAGTCCTCGATATAGGTTCCACCGGCGTCGTCCCCCCCGGCTATCACCTCCCTAGTGGTGTAGGAGTAACCCACCTTGGTCTCGTCCATGTACATCGCGGTCCAGGTGGTCGCGGCGAGAGCCGCCCGGCAGAGGATCAGGGCTGTGAAGATTCCGCGCATCGTGAACCGCCTGTGTGTGCGGTGCGGATTCTGAATGGTAACGGTTCATACATTATAGGCGTTCCCGGCCCCGGTGGCAATTTACGAGGCACGGGCCGGAGCGTGTCCCCTCTCCCCGTGGGAGACCTGCGAGGCACGGGTTAGGGTGAGGGCTGCCCTAAAAAGCCCCCCTCTCCCTGTGGGAGAGGGGATGGGGGTGAGGGCTGCCTTATAAAACGGGCGGGTGTGGACACCCGCCCACACGTGTCAGGTGTGAATCGAGCATCACCCTCGTAGGGGCCGACCGACGGCGCGCCGTTCAGGTCGCCCGCGGGCGGGTCAAGAGACCCGCCCCTACGTCATCGCAACCCGCGAGACCCGGGCCGGTGTACCCTGTCCGCCACCACGTTGAACCCCGGCACGCCCTTTGTTAAAATCCTGCCGTCGGCAAACTCGAAAAGGACGGGCGCATGAGCGACAAGCCCAAGCTCCTGGAATCCGGCCCGCCGGCGAAGTGGAACCGGCGCTCGGCCTTCATCCTGGCCGCCATCGGTTCGGCGGTGGGCCTCGGCAACGTCTGGCGCTTCCCCTTCGTCTGCTACGAGAACGGCGGCGGGGCCTTCCTCATTCCCTATCTGGTCGCCCTCCTGACCGCCGGTATACCCCTGATGATTCTCGAGTTCAGCCTGGGGCACAAGATGGCCTCCGGTGCGCCGCTGTCCTTCTTCAAGGCCCGCAAGAACTCGGAGTGGGTGGGCTGGCTCATGGTCCTGGTCGGCTTCGTCATCACCGCCTACTACGCCGTCATCATGAGCTGGTGTTTCAACTACCTCTTCCAGTCCTTCTCCCTGGGCTGGGGGAACGACCCCGGGACCTTCTTCACCGAAAAGCTCCTGCACCTGTCCACGGGGCCTGGGGAGCTGGGCGGGTTGAACTGGCCGCTGGTGGTCGGGCTCGTCCTCACCTGGGTCGCCATCTACTTCTCCATCCGCAAGGGGGCCAAGAGCGTGGGGAAGGTGGTGCTGGTGACGGTGCCGCTGCCCTGGCTGCTTTTGTTGATTCTGGCCGTCCGCGGGACGACGCTGGAGGGGGCCGGCGCCGGGCTCAACTACTTCCTCAACCCCGACTGGAGCAAGCTGCTGGACCCCGGCGTCTGGCTGGCGGCCTATGGACAGATATTCTTCAGCCTGTCACTGGCCTTCGGCGTGATGATTACCTATGCCAGCTTTCTCCCGCGCAAGTCGGACATCAACAACAACGCCATAATAATCAGCCTCTCCAACTGCGCCACCAGCTTCCTCGCGGGAGTCACCATCTTCAGCACCCTGGGGTTCCTGGCGGTGGGGAGCCACCACACCGTGGCGGGGGTGATGGAATCGGGGCCGGGCCTGGTTTTCGCCGTCTACCCCACGATTCTCAACCAGCTCCCCTTCTGGCCCGGGTTCTTCGCCGCCATCTTCTTCATCATGCTCCTGACCCTGGGGATAGACTCGGCCTTCAGCCTGGTGGAGGCCACGTCGGAGGCCTGGGTCAACAAGCTGGGGCTCAAGCGCACGCCCGTACTGATAACGGTCTGCGTCATCGCCTTCGCCTTCGGGCTTCTGTTCGCCACCGACGGCGGGCTTTACTGGCTGGACATCGTGGACAACTTCATCAACAAGTTCGGCCTGATTCTGGGAGGTCTCTTCGAGTGCATTGTCCTGGGCTGGCTCTACGGGGCGCGGAAGCTTCGGGAGTACGCCAACCGGGACAGCGAGATAAAGATAGGCCGCTGGTGGGACTTCCTCGTCAAATACTTCACTCCGGCGATCCTGGTCGTCACCTTCGGCATGGACCTGGTAAAGACCATCACCGAGCCTTACGGCGGCTACCCGGACTGGGCGCTCTTCGCCGGAGGCTGGGGCGTGGTGGCGGTGGTCTTCGCGCTGAGCTTCGTCTTCATGCGCATCCGCGCCGACAATAACCGGGCGCCGGCCGGCGAGCAAGGGGGTGGGACCGGTGAATAGGCTCAATCTCCCGACCGCGTTGATCCTCCTCGTCTCGTCGGTCGCGGCGGGGACCGGGGAGCCGACGACGACCGTCGGTCCCCTCCGCCCGGAGTCCGTGACCGTGACCCCGGAACGGGCGGCCAGGCACGCGGAGCGCCTGGAGCTCGTCGCCCGGCTCGGGGTGGAAGGGACGGACCTCGAGGACTCCGCCGATACGCTGGCCGCAATCGTGGCCGACGTGTCCGAGGACCCCGGCCTGCGCGCCGCCGCCGCCGACCTGTTGGGGCGGGTGACCGTGGAGGCCGCGGGCGGGGAGGAGCGGCCCCAGGCTCTGGCTTGCGCCCTGATCGAGGCGGCCCTGGACGGCGACCCCGGCGGCTGGACCGCGGGGTACCTGGCGGAGCTGTCCCGGGGAAAGGGCGGGGCGGAGCGGGCGGCGCTCGTCGTCGGCCTGATGGTGGACGAGCGTCTGGCCGAGTTTCACCGTTCCCTGGCGCTGGACGGGCGGCTGGCCCTCGAAGCACGCGAGGCCGCCGTGGGCGTCATCGGGACCATCGAGGGCGACTGGGCCTACGAGACGCTCGCCGAACTGGCCGGCGACGCCGGCCTCCAGGACGGGGTGCGCGTCGCCGCCGTCGGGGCCCTGGCTCCCTTCGGCTACGACGAGGGGCGCGCGTTCCTGCAAAAACTCGCCCGGGAAAACCTCTCGCCCAGGCTCCACGAGGCCGTCGAAGAAGGGTTGGCGACCATTGACCGGACCCAGCACATGACTCCGGGGGCCTGGATCATGTTCACCGTGGGCGTGATTATACTCTTCGGCGGTTCGGCTCTCTTCATCTCCATTGCTCTGAAGCGCGGCAAGAAGCACGTCTTCAGCGACGAATCCGACGGGGAGCCGTGATGGGTGATCCGAGGCCCATCGGCGAGCTGATCGGGGGAAGCCTGGGCTCCAGACGGATGCGGGAGGCGGTGCGCCTGGGCCGGCTGCGCCTGGTGTGGGAGGAGATCGTCGGGCCGTCCCTCGCGCGGCGGACCCGCGTCAAGGGGCTCCGGGGCCGGACCCTGGTGATCGAGGTCGCTGACCCGGCGGCCCTGGAGCCGCTCCGGGAAATGCTCGGCCGGATCGTTGAGAGGCTTTGCGAAAAAACCGGGGGCGAGGTGGAGGGGGTCGAGCTTCCGCGCTGATTCCGGAACCGGATGGACGAAATCGGAGGGCGGATTACCGCCCTCTTTGCAATGTGCCGCGGATGTCCAGCCCCCCGAACCATAATGAGTGGGTCAATCTGGGCCTGAAACGGCGTTTCCGCTGTTTTAATGCGGGAAAACCGCTCCGGGGCCCATCCGTTCCCATGGCACGCTTGTTGCTTTTTAATACGACCGGAGGACTACTATGCCGGACGCGATCCTGGTCGAGGTCACCACCTTTCTCGAAGACCGAACGCCGCGTTCCGGTAGGGTCCTTGGCGACGGCTTGGAAGGTTCAACCGTCGGCCCCCGAATGGGTAAACGTAATTATCGCGCCGACTCCGGTCGGGAACCCGTCGTGGACGTCCGCACGGGGTAATTCCCTCCACCCGGAGCCGGTTAAATCAGCCCCTTTTTGGGGAGTAATGGGTTAAGTCCGCCGGCGATCCACACCCTCGCATCCGCCCGTCACCCCGGCGACACCCCGTCCTGAATGGGCGGGGTTTTTTTATTGCCCCCCGGGGTGGTATAGTTTTGTCCGTTCCAGGCGGGCTTAACCGATGAAACTCTCCCCCCGGATGGAAATTTTTATCGTTTACGGCGGGCTGGTGGCCGCGGCGGCCCTCCTCGTCCGGCGCTTCACCCTCCTCTTGCAGGCCGGCTGGTCGGCGGAGGCCTCCGTCGGCGGGCTCCTGTACACTCTTCTGGACCTCCTCTCCGCGGGCATGCTCCTCCTGGTCTTTCTCCCCGCCAGGCGTGGGCGGGCAACGGGCCTTAAAACCGTCGTCTACGCCCTGGCCGCGGTCGGGGTCAAGACGAGCTGGTCGCTCCTGGACTGGGGAAGGTTCTCGACCTGGTTCACCCTCACCGACCTCGCTATCTGCCTCGCGGGCGTCCTCTGCCTCCTGGGCGCCCTGGCGCTCCTGCGCCGGTCCGAGGAGGGCGGGGATTAGCGTACTCCCGGGTTGAGCAATTGCAAAAAATCCTCGACGGCGTGTTGAAGTGGCTGCGCGACGACGAGCGCTGGGCGGGGCTCGTCCTCTTCGCCGCGGCGCTCGCGGTCCGCCTCGTCTTCCTCGCCTCCCTCTCCGAGACCATCTACTGGGACCTGCTGACCAACGACAGCCACACCTACTACGCCCAGGCAGGGGCCATCGCCGACGGCACCTTCGAGGCGCCCGAGGGCTTCTTCATGACGCCGCTGTACCCGCTCTTCCTGGCGGCGTTCAAGGTGCTGGGGCTGGAGCCTCTCTTCTGGGCGCGCTTCGTCCAGGCGATCCTCGGGGCGCTGATGGCGCTCTACGTTTACCGGCTGGTCCACGAGGCCACGGGGCTGCGCTGGGCGGGGTTCATCGGCGGCGGGCTGCTGGCGGTCCTCGGACCGGCGCTCTTCCACGACGGGATGCTCGTGGTGACGAACATCGCCGCCTTCGTCCTCACCCTGGGCACGCTGCAACTCGTGCGCTTCGCCAAGGGCCGGCGGACGCGGAACCTGGTCGGGGCCGGAGTCTGCCTCGGCCTGGGCGGGTTGGCCTGGGGCACCATCCTGGCGGTAGTCCCGGCGATCCTGGTCTGGCTGGTCGTCGTCCTGCGAAAGGAGAGTTGGCGCAAGGCCCTCGGTCGGGCGGGCATCCTGGCCGGCTGCGTCCTCGTCCCGATTCTGCCGGTGACGGTTTACAACGCGGCCCAATCCGGCGAATTCATCCTCACCACGACCAACCTGGGGCTCAACCTGCAGATAGGCAACCACCCGGGGGCGAACGGCCTGTACAGCCCGCCCATGCACCACGAGACAGGCGAGGTCTTCGAGGCCACGGGGAGGCTCTACCTGAGCCGGGTCACCGGCCACTACGTGACCCTGACCGAGGCCAACCGGTACTGGTTCAAGGAG
The DNA here is from genome assembly GCA_035528375.1 of bacterium. Lineage (NCBI taxonomy): Bacteria > bacterium. The sequence continues at coordinate 1,234 of DATKYS010000085.1, read as the reverse complement.
GCCCTGCGGTACATCGGGAAAAACCCGGGCGGGTTTTTCCTGAACCTCGTGAAGAAGGCGTGGTACTTCGTCCACGGCTACGAGTGGCCGCAGCTCGAATCCTACGACCACTATAGGGAGGTCGTCCCCTGGCTGGGGCTGCCCTGGCCGACGCTGGCGGTGGTGATGCCGCTGGCGCTTTTGGGGCTCGGTCTGGCCTGGCATCGGCGGCGGGAGCTGGCGCCGGTTTACCTGGTCGCGCTTTTTTACGCGGCGGCGGTGGTGCTCTTCTTCATCACCGGACGCTACCGCTATCCCGTCGTGCCGCTCGCGTGCGCCTTCGCCGGCATCGCCGTCTGGCGGCTCGTCGAGTTCGCGCGGGAGAAAAAGTGGCGCGACCTGGGCCTTTCAGCGGGCGTCCTCGCCGTCCTGGCCGTGGGGGTCAACATACCCGACGGGAACGTCGAGAAGCTCTCCGACCGGGGGTCGGCCTACTACAACGTGGCCTCGCGGCTCCTTTTGGCGGACCGGAACGCCGAGGCGGCGGATTACTTCGGGCGGGCCGAGGCGGCCTTCGCCGAACCGCCCCCGTCGCTCTATCTGGACTGGGGGGTGGCGCTGCACCGGGAGGGCCGGCTCGACGAGGCTTTGGAAAAGTACCGGCGGGCGGAAGAGCTGGGCGAGGATTCCCCGAAATTGCCGATGGACCTGGCCACCGTCTACACGACGCTGGGCCGGTACTCCGAGGCCGAGGGGGCCTACCTCTGGGCGATGCGTGTCGCCCCGGACTGGCGCGACGCCTACCTGGGGGCGGCCGAGTCCGCCGCGGCCCGGGGACGGCCATTCGAGGGTGTGGCCTACCTGGACCAGGGGCTGGAGCGCCTGGGGTCCGACTCGGTTCTCCTGACGCTGCGGGGGGATTTCAAGCTGGCGGGGGGCGACCTCTACGGCGCGCGGGCCGATTACGAGGCGGTGTTCTCCGAACGGCCGGGATTCGCTCCGGCGATCCTGGGCCTGGGGCGGACGCTTTTAAAGTTAGGTGACGCCTCCGGAGCCCGGTCGCGTTTCGAGGAGGTGCTGACCCTCGTCCCGGGGAGCCCCGCGGAGGCCGAGGCGCTTCGACCGCTGCGTGAGCAGGCCGCGGAGTTGCTGCGCCGGATGTAGGGAGGCTTACGTCGTGCAGATATAGGGCGGCCCCTCTGCGGGCCGCCGTGTTACGGGGCGAATGCGTGGATAAATCGGCGGGGATAGGTAT
>DATKYS010000084.1 GCA_035528375.1 bacterium | reverse complement strand
GCCTCGTAGGACGGCTCGAACCAGCGGTCGAAGAGGAGGAAGAGGGGCAGTCCGAGGGCGGCGGTGGCCGCAACCTGGCTGAGGACCTCCCAGCCGCCGACGGGTCCCGGCGTGGAAGAGAGTGCGGCCAAAAGCCAAACCAGACCGCCCTTGAGGAACCCGACGCCCACCACCGTGAACAGCCGCACCAGGTGGCTGCGCCGGTAAACCAGCCCCCGCAGGGCGAAGACCAGGAGCGACACGCCGGCCAGCGCCACCGCATTGGCTCCCAACAGGCCCCACCCGGAGAGGTCCACCAGAAAACCGGCCAGCCAGGAGACCGCCACCGCCGGCACCGGCTTCTTCCCCGCCAGGGAGATGTAGACCACGGCCGCGAGGACCAGGTCGGGGCGGAACAGCTCCCAACCGCCGAAGAAGCCGAACCCCAGCCTATCGAGCACCAGCGCCGCCGGTACGACGAGGTAAATCATCGCAGGATTATGTGGGCGAATCCGGCCCCCGCGACCTCCGCCGCCGGTTCGATCCGACAGGTCAGCTCCAGCGCGCCGGGCTCCCAGCCGACCTCGGACACGCGCCCCACGGGAACGCCCGGGGGCAGCGCGCCCAGACCGCTGGTCACCACCAGCTCGTCGTCCTCGGGGAGCACGTCCGCCGACAGGTAATCTATCCAGAGCCCGCCCTCGCGGGAAACCAGCACCCCCGTGCGCCGGGTCCTCTCCAGGCGCACCCCCAGCCTCAGCCGGGGATCGCCCAGCGGCACCAGTTCGGCCGTATCCCCGACCACCCGGCCCACCACCCCGGCCAGCCAGCCGTCCACCAGAACGGCCTGGCCGGGGGCGACGCCGCGGTCCTCGCCGGCGGCCAGGGTGGGCGGTATCGTTAGGGTCAGCTCGACGGTGAGGAGCCGCCACGGGCTCCGCAGACGCAGCCCCAGCTCGGCGCGCAGGCGGCGGTTCTCCTCCCGATCCTCCCTCGAGGTGAGCTCCGAGAGCGCGAACTCGGCCTCGCGGGAAGCCTCCTCCAGGCGCGCCTCCTCCCCGGAGAAGAAACGGGACCAGCGCCCGCCCAGGAGGGCCAGCTCCGCCCTCGCCCCGGCCAGCTCACCCCGCAGACGGGTGAGCGGCTCGAAACCGGTGAGGTCGGCCCAGACGGCGACCGCGCCCGCCAGGACCACCGGCACCACGAGGTAGGCCAACAACCGCTTCTCTCCGGTCATCGCCGATTCTCGCTCAGGATCACCTTGTGGAACTCGTCCGGGTTTTCCAGCACCTTTCCCGCCCCGGCCACCACGGTCGTGAGCGGGTTGTCCACCAGGTGGATGGTGAGGTCGGTCTCCCGGTGCAACAGATCGTTCAGGCCGCGCAGCATGGAGCCGCCGCCGGTCATGTAGATGCCGCGGTCCACGATGTCGGCCGCCAGCTCGGGGGGGGTCTGCTCCAGAGTCTGGTGCACGGCGCGCAGGATGGCGCTCACCGGCTCGGCGAGCGCCTCCCGGATCTCGGTGGAGGTCACCGACAGCGTGCGGGGAACCCCCTCGACGATGTCCCGGCCCCGGATGTCCATCGTCTCCTTCTTCTCCAGGGGGAACGCGCTGCCTATCTGCAGCTTGATCTGCTCGGCGGTCTGCTCACCGACCAGCAGGTTGTACGTCTTGCGCAGGTACTTGTCTATGGCCACGTCCATCTCGTCGCCGCCGATGCGGATGCTGGTGTTGGTGACGATGCCGGAGAGGGAGATGACGGCCACCTCGGTGGTGCCGCCGCCGATGTCTATTATCACGTTGCCCACCGGCTCGTGGACGGGCAGTCCCGCGCCCACCGCCGCGGCCATGGGCTCGTAGACCATGAGCACCTCGCGCGCCCCGGCGTGCGTAGCCGAGTCGCGAACCGCGCGCTTCTCCACCTCCGTTATCCCGGAGGGCACGCAGACCAGAACGCGCGGATGGACGAAGAAACGCCGACCGTGGCTCTTCATGATGAAATACTTCAGCATCCGCTCGGTGACCTCGAAGTCGGCGATGACGCCGTCGCTCATCGGGCGCAGGGCGTGAATCGCTTCGGGGGTCCGGCCGAGCATTATCTTGGCCTCGAGGCCCACCGCCATCACCACGCCGGTGTCCCGGCGCAAGGCGACCACCGTGGGCTCGTCAATCACGACCCCCCGGTCCTTCAGGTAAACCAGGGTGTTGGCCGTCCCGAGGTCTATGGCCAGGTCGCGGCTGAAGAAACTGATGTAGGGTCTGAACAAGTCGCCGGCTCCCGCTGGAAAAATTATCCGATCGGTGACCCCCCGATGATACTAAAGACCCCCGCGCCGGAAAAGGTCAAACCCGACCCGGCCGGGACATCACCAGTCTGTCTTCCAGATGCCCACGGTCAACAGGTCCGTGTCGTAATTCCACCGATAAGGCTCACTGCGAAAAACGATGTCTTCCGGCTGGAGGGTGTACGCGCTCATGCCCCCGTACAGCCGCCCCGGGATGTTAAGCACGTAAGCCTCGTAGTCGCCCTCCGGAGAGAAGCGCAAGTCGTGGAAGACGATGTAATCCACGCCCTCGGCCTCCAGATACTCCGTCAGCCGCCCCGCGGACAGCTCCCGCTGGTAGCGGTAGTCGTTGACCAGTCCGTCCAGGTTGATGCACGAGCGCTCGGAGAAGTAGCCGAACACGCCGCAGTCCGTCATGGCGAACACGGCGTCCTCGTCGGTATTCCCCGCGGCCCAGAGCGCCGCCTGATACGAGTAAGATTGGAAACCGAATTTGGCCCGGACCAAGGAAACGACCTGCCCCGCCAGCACGACCACCGTCACGGCGACGATGAGAGCCCTCCGCAATTTGATCCGCCCCCGAAGCGTCCGGCCGCTCAGGTGGCCGACGGCGAGAATCGAAACGGGAAGCCCGAGCGCGACCATATAGTAGGCGAAAAACGCCCACTTCTGGAAGAGCAGCATGTACGCGAGCTGGCCGAAAAACCCCCAGGCGACGATTCCAACTCCGGCATCCAACTCACGCCGCTTCACCGCCACCCAGACTAGCGCCGACAACGCCAACAGGCCCATTTCCCGGTAGTTCACCACCTGGTACAACATCAAGCTCGGTACGGGGAAGGAGCCCTTCAACGCCCCGGAGATCGGCACCAGGTGGCCGAAGGTCAGTTGATTCCACGCCAGGAAACCCACCAGGGCTAGGACGCTCGGGCCGAAAAGCCGTAGAAACCGACCCGCGAGATCGCGCCAGCCCTTTCCGTGACCCGGCCCCGCGCGGCGGTAGGCGGCCAGGAGGTAGCAGAACGCCGCGACGTGGAGGAAGAAGGAATCCAGCCGCGAGAGGAAGATCAACGCCAGCAAAGCCCCGATCCCCAGCTCGGCGCGCCGGCTTCCCTCCAGCTTGAAAACACCGTACCGGTCCGCCACTTCCAGCGCGGTGAACACCAGCGTGAACGTCAGCGTCACTTCCATGCCGCAGGCGCAGGTACTGAAAACCAGGGGCCACGCGAGGAGAATCAAGGGCGGCAGGGTCCCGCGCTCGCCGAACCTCCGCCTGAGCACGCTCCGCGCTAACAGAAGACCCGCGCCCCAGACGAGGACCGTCAGGGCCATCACTATCCGCCACCCGGCGAAAGTGCCGGCACCGAGGAGGTAAGGCAGACTACAGATACCCAACCACAGCGGGTGAAAGCCGTTGGTCTGGTGCATACCGTCGAAGCTCAGCCCGTTCCCCGCCACCAGATTGCGTGCCATGCCCAGGTAGTAGAAGGTGTCGTCGTTTGTGTACCGCAACAAGGTGTCGGAGGGAAAGAAGACGACCCTGACCAGACCGAAGAGGACGAGGAGGAGGACGACCAGCAAACCGGCAAGCCGATGGGCTCTATCCCTCCTCTCCTCGGGTAACATGAGTGCCTCCGTCATCGGGCCGGAACGAGAAAGCCATATCTTACCAGATAAAGCCATAAAGGGCAGCCGGAAGGCGTGAAAAACCAGCCGCCCGGTGGCGGCTGGCTCGATTCTGGCGCGCCCGGCAGGATTCGAACCTGCGGCCTACGGATTCGTAGTCCGGCGCTCTATCCATCTGAGCTACGGGCGCCTCAACCCCCTCAACCCCCCCATCCCCCCCATCTTGGGGGGGCAGTTTCGCGGGGGGAGTTTATCTCAATTCAACAGTCACCGCCGCGTGCGGAGCCTTTTCTAAGTTCGAGACCTTCCCCCCAACCCCCCCATCCTGGGGGGGCAGTTTCGCGGGGGAATCTATCTCAATTAAACGCTCACCGCCGCGTGCGGGACGTATTAGCAGTTACTCGGTAAGTCGGCAAGCCTGGTTGCGGGACCGCGGTCCAGCGCGCTGCGCTGGCGGAGAGGGCGGGATTCGAACCCGCGGAGCGCCCATTAAGCACTCAATCGCTTAGCAGGCGATCACCTTCGGCCTCTCGGTCACCTCTCCGCGACACTTTCCCGAGGCCGGGAAAAGCAGTTGTCTCGCGCGTCGGAATTATAGCAGAGTGAGCCGTTGCGTGTCAGCGGGTCGCCGACAATCGCACCGCCCGCGGCGCTTACCTACCGAATTTACAAACGAGTCGTCGCGGAACCGCGGTGCAGCGTGCTGCGCTAAAAGGCATTCCAAAATTATTCAAGGGCACCGCTCGCGGCGCCGAACCATCGAACGTGTGAACGTGCCGTCGCGGAACCGCGGTGCAGCGCGCTACGCTGCTGGCGGAGGGCACAGGATTCGAACCTGTATGGGCCGAAGCCCGGCGGATTTCAAGTCCGCTGCCTTACCAATTAGGACTAGCCCTCCTCAACCCCCTCAACTCCCCCAACCCCCTCAATCTTGAGGGGGCAACCTCGCGGGGGGAGTTTATTACAATTCGATGGTCACCGCCGCGTGCGGGGCGTGTTTTTATTTCCAAGCCCTTCCCCCCAACCCCCCCATCTTGAGGGGCAAGCTCGCGGGGAGAATTATATTTCAATTCGGCAATCACCGCCGCGTGCGGGGTGTGATACCCCTTTAATAACCTCCGCCCCCATCGCTGCGGCCCGCAGGGGACTCGTCCCACGGGACCGCCCTACACCCCTGTCCCCCCGATATTAGGGGGCGCAGTCGCGGGGAGAATCTATTTCAATTCAACACTCATCGCCGCAGACGGGCATTTAAAAACCCCCTCACCGAGGGGGTCCACGTTGACGCGGCTGGCTCCCCTACTTGGTGATCTTCTTCTTGAGCTTGATGACGCGCGGCTTGGCGAAGTCCTCGCCCATCTCGCAGAGCTCGACGTAGCTGACCGGCGCCCCGTCGCCCTTGCGGTATCCCCGGGGGATGATGCGGACGAAGCCGCCCGTGCGCTCGTCGTAGCGCGGAAGCACCACCTCGAAGAACTTTTTGACGACCTTCTTGTCCCCCAGCTCGGCGAAAACGGCCCGCTGCGCCGCCGTGTCCGATGAGCGCGCCTTGGCGAACAGGCTGTCGGCGAACGCCTTGAGCGCCTTGGCCTTGGTGTGGGTCGTCTCGATCCGCTCGTGGCGGACGAGGGACCGGCAAAGGTTGCGCAGCAGCGCCCGCCGGTGGGCGGTGGGTCGGTTGAGCTGAAAGCCCTCTTTCTTGTGCCGCATGAGGGAACCCCTAATCGCCCAACAGCTCTTTCAGGTCCATCCCGAGGTGCAGGCCGTACTCGGTGAGGAAGGCCTCGATCTCGGCCAGGGATTTCTTGCCGAAATTGCGGTACTTGAGCATCTCGGACTCGGGTTTGACCACCAGGTCGCCGAGTGTGTGCAGGTCGGCGGCGCGGAGGCAGTTCGCCGAGCGCACGGAGAGGTCGAGCTCGGATACCGGGCGGGCCAGGAGCTCCCGTATCCGGTGCCTCTCCTCGTCCTCCCGCTCCTCCTGGGGCGTCCGGCGCGCGTCGGCCGAGCTGATGACGGAGAAGAAGTTGATGAGAATCGCCGCCGCGGTCTCCACGGCGCTGCGCGGACTGACGGAACCGTCGGTCACCACCTCGAGGACCATTTTATCGAAGTTGGTCATCTGTCCGACGCGGGTCTCCTCGACGTTGAAGTTGACCTTGACGACGGGCGTGAAGACGGCGTCTATGGGAATCATGCCGACGTAGTCGTGCTCGGGGGGCAGCTCCACCTCGTGGGAGGTGAGGTAGCCGCGCCCGCGTATCAGCACGATGTCCATCTCCAGCTTGCCGTCGGAGTCCAGGCCGGCGATGTAGGAGTCGGGGTTGAGAACCTTGATCTCGGGTGGCAGAACGAGATCGGCGCCGGTCACCTCGCCGGGCCCCTTGGCGGCCAGGCTCACCGCGTGGACCTCCTCGTCGCTCCTCTCCGCGCTGAACACCAGTTGGCGCAGGTTGAGGAGGATGTCGGAGACGTCCTCGATCACGCCGGGCAGGGTGTCGTACTCGTGATTGGCGTTTTCGACGCGCACCGCGACGGGGGCGTAGCCGGTGAGGCTGGACAACAGAACCCGCCGCAGGGCGTTGCCCACCGTGGTGCCGAACCCCGAGGCCAGAGGCTGAATGGTGAACACGGCCCGGTTGCGATGGGCCTTGTCCTCCTCGATCAGCACCTTGATGTCGGTATCCAGGACCTTGCCGATGATCATGTTTGCTAGAGCCCCGTGGAGGGGTTTTTAAATCTAGGCGGGTCGGCGAATAACCCCCCCGCCGGTATCCCAAGTCTCGGACCGGGCGTTAACGCGAGTAGAGCTCGACCACGAACTGCTCGTTGAAGGGCAGGGTGATGTCCTCGCGGTTGGGCAGCCGTGTCACCTTTACCTCGAGCTTGGCCTGGTCCACCGTGAGCCAGTCCACGGGCTGAGGCTGGAGGCGCTCGAGGCGGAACTTGACCTGCGGGACGACGCTGGAGGTCTCGCGGATGGAGACGGTGTCCTCGGCCTTTACCCTGTAGCTGGGGATGTCCACCTTGTGCCCGTTAACGGCCGTGTGCCCGTGGCGGATGTACTGTCTGGCCTGGGCGCGTGTGGCGACGAACCCGGCCCGCTGGAGCACGCTGTCGAGCCGGGTGTCGAGCATGATTAAAAGGGTGTGGCCGGTGATGCCCTTGGCCCGCTCGGCTTTGGTGTAGAAGTTGAAGAACTGCCTCTCGAGCATTCCGTAGGAGCGGCGGATGCGCTGCTTCTCGCGGAGCTGCGTACCGTAGGGGGTCGGGCGGCGGCGTCTACCGCGTCCGTGCATACCCGGGGGTGTCGGACGGCGCTCGACGGCGCACTTATTGGAATAGCATCGCTGCCCCTTGAGGAAGAGCTTGACTCCCTCCCGGCGGCACAGCTTGCAACGCGGTCCTGTATACCTGGCCAAGACGCCCCCCTACACCCGGCGCCGCTTCTTCGGGCGGCAGCCGTTGTGCGGAATGCTGGTCATGTCAATGACGGCGGTGACGCCGAGACCGGCGGCGGATAGCGCTCGGATGGCGGATTCGCGGCCGGAGCCCGGGCCCTTGATGTGAATCTCGACCTTGCGCATTCCGGCGTCGAGCGCCTTCTTGGCGCAATTCTCGGCGGTGAGCTGGGCGGCGAAGGGGGTGGACTTCTTCGAGCCCTTGAAGCCCGCGCTGCCCGCGCTGCCCCAGCCGATGACCCGGCCGTCGAGGGTGGTGACGCTGACGATGGTGTTGTTGAAGGAGGAGCGGATACAGATGTACCCCTCCGGGGTGCCCTCGTCGAACTTTATGGACCTGCGGCGGCGCTGGCGCTGCATGAACGGCCTTTCAAGGGGATCCGCCGACCGGGCGGGCGGATCGCCGATGCGTTTTTACTTCTTGCTCTTGGCGCCCACGGTGCGGCGCGGGCCTTTGCGTGTCCGGGCGTTGGTCTTGGTGCGCTGACCGCGGACGGGCAGGCCCCTCTTGTGGCGCATGCCGCGGTAGGAGTTGATCGCCATGAGGCGCTTGATGTTCATGGCAACCTCGGCCCGCAGCGTCCCCTCTACCCGATACCCCTCTTCGATGACCTTGCGGATGTTGTTTATCTCGTCGTCGGTGAGGTCCTTGGTGTGGGTGTCCACGTCCAGGCCGGCCTTATCGCATATGGTCCGGGCGGTGGTGTTCCCGATGCCGAAGATATACGTCAGGCTGATGACGATGCGCTTGTTGCGGGGCAGGTCTATTCCGGCGATGCGTGCCATCGTTCTCCTTTAACCCTGACGCTGCTTGTGGCGGGGGTTCTTGCAGATGACGCGGACGACGCCCCGGCGCTTGATGACCCGGCACTTGTCGCACATGGGCTTTACTGAGCTGCGGACCTTCATGACGATTTACACTCTCTAGTTGTTTTTATTCGATGAAAAATACGACGAATTCTATCCGGCCCCCCGACCGACTCATCTTTCCTACACCGGCCCCCCGACCGGCTCATCTTTCCTACACCGGCCCCCCGGCTCATCCTCTTTCCTACACCGGCCCCCGACTCATCCTCTTTCGTACACCGGCCCCCCGACTCATCCTCTTTCGTACACCGGCCCCCCGAC